>JBCDEP010000060.1:0-32319 GCA_039179675.1 Cyanobacteria bacterium P01_G01_bin.67 | reverse complement strand
AGAGAGAGAGAGAGAGAGAGAGAGAGAGAGAGTGGGAGAGTTTTAGGCATGATATTAATTATTTATTTTATAATGAGAATTTTAATAGTTGATGACGATCAAGTTTTAGTAGATTTATTAACTAAATCTCTTTCTCAGTTGAGCTACGTGATCGATGTGGCGACAGATGGTGAACAAGGCTGGATTTATGGTTCTACTTATCCCTATGATTTGATGATACTGGACTGGTCTTTGCCTAAACTAGATGGAATCCAGTTATGCCAGCGTTTTCGTGAGCATGATTACACTACTCCGATTATCTTATTGACCTCCCGTGGTGGCAGTCAAAATAAAATTAGAGGTCTTGATGCTGGCGCGGATGACTATATTTGCAAACCTTGTGACGCGGAAGAATTAGCGGCGCGGATTCGGGCTTTATTACGTCGCCTGAATTGTGAATTCTTACCCAGCTTACGCTGGGGGGATTTGCAGCTCAATCCCAGTAACAGTGAAGTTACTTATCAGGGACAACAATTGTCACTAACAGCCAAAGAGTATTTGTTATTAGAATTGTTTTTACGCCACCGTCAAGAAGTTTTATCCGTTGAGGACATTATTGATCGCTTGTGGTCATCTACAGAATATCCAGCGATCGCTACTGTCCGTTCTCATTTGCGACGCCTACGCCAAAAATTAAACCAGGCAGGCTTGACTGAAGACCTGATTGTGACGGTTAGGGGACAAGGCTATTGTCTCAAACCTTATCATCAAGATGCGGCAACAGGTCAGAGTAATTCCCCTTCCTCCCAAGTCTTAGAAGGAGATATTGTTCCTTACGAAACAGCAAATGCCTCTAATCAACCAGATAAGCGGAGGCAACATCTAGCTGCTTTGACTGCGATCTGGGAAAAATACCAGTCTCAAAGAGAACAGCAGCTTGTAACTCTAGGACAAGCCATCGGTTCACTCCAAGAGGGCAATCTCAATCTTAGCGATCGCTTATCGGCAATTGTGATTGCCCATAGTTTGGCAGGAAATTTAGGGCAATTTGGCTTAGAAAAGGCTTCTCAAGTGGCGAAAGAAATAGAACAACTGCTCCAAGATCATCTTACTCCTGACTCAGCACAATTAGTCCTGTTGGCTAGCAAATTAGAAACTTTAAAGCAAGAATTAACCAGTAAACAGCAGGTAATAGGACAATTATCGCAAAACCTAGTTGCTAATGCTCCTTTATTATTAATCATCAGCGAGGAGCTTGACTTTGCCGAACAGTTATTGCCTGAAGCGCAATCACAAGAGATTCGCACCAAAATAATTCCTACTCCAGAATTGGTGAGACGTTGGCTAGAACTAGCTACAATTAATCATGAGCAACTTCCTGATGTGGTCTTGCTCAACATTTCTTTCACGGAAGATGTTGCTCAATCGGCTCACATCTCTGAGTATTTATCCATAATTGCTGAATTCAAACTGCTCAAACCAGCAATCCCTGTAATTGTCGTTGCCGATCGCGATCGCTTTGAGGATCGATTACTCGTAGCCCGACATGGCGGCAAATTTTATTTGACCCGACCAGTCAATTCCCAACAAATCATTGCTTTTTGTCAAAAAGTCACCCAATACTCGTCCCTGGGCAAAAAGATCATGATTGTTGATGACGATATAGAACTTTTAAGGGTGTTGCCAGCTTTACTGCAACCGTGGGGATTTAAACTTACTACCCTAGACGACCCACGACAATTTTGGGATGTCCTGCAAGCTGTGGTACCCGATCTACTAGTATTAGACATCGAGATGCCTTACCTGAGTGGGATTGAGCTATGTAAAGTTCTCCGCACTCATCCCTATTGGTCTAAGCTACCAGTTTTATTTCTGAGTATTCATGATGATGATGCTATTTCTGCTGAGGTTTTTGCCAGTGGTGCTAACGATTTTGTCAATAAACCAGTCTTGGCTCACCAACTTGCTCATCGAATTCTTAATCGTCTAACCTTAAAATAGATGATTTTCTTAATGAATAACATTTGGACAATTTTTTTGAGTCAATTAGTTAAGTGGGTGGGCAAAATATTTTATAAAATCTGATGCCCTCGTCTCACTATGCAATCGTAAACACATTCCCTATTCACTGTTCCCTATTCCCTGTCAAAACCGTTTTATATTTAATTACACCTATCCACTTAATGTATGCAATCAAAAAATAACCTCCAACAAACAGCAACTTTTGGAGCAGGATGTTTCTGGAAAACTGAACAGGAATTTAGCACCAGATCAGGAGTAACCAAAACTTCAGTCGGCTATATGGGAGGGGACTTTGCTAATCCTTCCTACCTGGATGTGGTGGCAAGAATAACTGGTCATGCCGAAGTTGCTCAGATTGAATACAATCCAGCAATAGTGAGCTATGAAGAGTTATTAAATATTTTCTGGCAAATGCACGATCCCACAAGTCTTAACCGCCAGGGTGCAGATCGGGGAGAACAGTATCGCTCGGTAATTTTTTATCATACTCCTGAACAAGAGCAAATTGCTCGCAGATCTAAGCTACAGTTACAGAAGTCAGGGAAGTATAAGAAAATTATTGTAACTGAAATTAAACCCGCAAAGGAATATTATCTCGCAACAGAAGAGCATCAACAGTATTTATCGAAAAAGGTACCGAATTAGTAATATTCTAAGCAATATGCGATCGCAATACAGATCGAGGTGCGCGACGGACACGACATTTGATGGTTTTTTTACCTAATACTTGATGGGCTTCGTAGCGATGACAGCCTGAAAATCCGTAGTATTGTCCTTCTACTTCCAACACATCTATCGGCTCTCGTAAGCCTTCTTCAGCAATGGATTGAGCCAACTGTTTAACTTTGATTTGGTCAGTTTGGCGGGGTAAAGGTCGCTGAATTTGGTTGACTCTTAGTTCTTGGATTTGCATTATTATTTAGTATCTTATTCATACTCATTATGAGTTTATTTTAGCGAATTGTTTTATTGCTCGGCAAGATTTTTATCATCAAATATTTCTGGCAGTCGATCTGAGATATGAGCAAAAACGCTACAAATAGAGAATATCGATCAAAAACTTGAGAAGACATTCCATGATGTTACTGAACTAAAGATCGGTTTGTCCTAAATCAAATTTGAGAACTAATTTAGGTGAAAAGTGGCTGTATATACTGATAACAACAAGGGAGTAGAAGTAACCCTTAAACCAGGAGAATCTATCTATGCCGAACCGAGTGCATTTTGCTATAGCGACGGATTTATTGAAGCTAAAACCACTACGGGAGGGATCATGTCGGCAGTTAAAAAACTGGTGACCAAAGAAAAATTATTTCGCGTTCTCTGGACAAACAATGGTAGTAAGCGTGGCAGAATTGGCTTTGCTAGCCCCTATCTCAGCACCATTGAAGAAGTCGAAGTATCTCCTAACTACAGCTTAATAGCTCAAAGAGGTGCGTGGTTGGCATCAGATCCCACAGTCAAACTAGATATCACGATGAATTTAGGACTGAGTGGATTTTTGGGTGGGGAAGGCATTATCTTTCAGAAATTTACTGGTAAAGGCAGAGTGTTTATTAGTGCGGGTGGGGACTTAAAAGCAATTAACCTTCAGGAAGATGAAACTTTGAATATTGATACGGGATGTATTGTTGGTTTTGCTGAATCGGTAAAATACGAGGTCAAGTTAGCTGGAGGAATTTTCACCTCTATATTTGGTGGAGAAGGTCTTGTTCTCGCGAAACTCAGGGGTCCTGGGATCGTAATTTTGCAAACCCATCCTGAGAATGTAATCAATAGAGTCATATCAACAGGCTCTAATTCAATGCCTGCTCGCAACTCCAATATAGACCTCAGTGATGGATTACAGGTTGAGGAATTAGGTACTATCGCCCGTAACTTGTTTGGCAATCGGCAGTAGCGATCGCCCAAACTAATCCACCCAAATTCTGGTTACCTTTTAGGCAAGCAGTCTAATCAAACCTACCTACAACCGAGGATCTACTGGTTCACTTTCTAGTGCCAACACCCCAAAGACACACTCATGGACTTTTCTTGGGGGTGCGTGGTTGACAAAGCGGGTTAAAGACTCAACTCCCAGGGCAAACTCTCTAAGTGCCAGCGATCGCTTCTTGCCTAAACCCCGTTGTTTTAAGCGTTCTAGATGTTCTGGTAGAGAGTATTCGAGTCCATAGATGATTCTGAGATATTCTGCACCACGACATTTAACCGCAGGCTGGATTAATTTCTTACCGCTATAGCTAATATAGTCCAGAGGTTTAACTACCATGCCCTCTCCTCCAGCCTGAGTCATCTCTAACCACCAGTTGGTTACAGCTTCTTTTTCCGCTTCTTGATCGAGATTGATAATTTTATGATTAGTGGCTAACAATATGGGATCTTCACGGCAAAAACTAGCGATTTGCTGCATGTGCCAACTATGAGACTTATCGGTATGAGCATGTCCTTCCGTTGCCAAAATATGGAATGGTGCCAGTTTAAAATCATTAAGATTGTCTACCGCCCAACAGTATTGTCTGTAGGCAATGATGTAGGGTTCTACCTGTTGCGATCGCTGTTGTAACTTCGCTAGTAAATCCTGGGTATCTACACCTCTCTTGCCTGCCTGTTGGAGACTTGCTACTGCTGCGCCTAAACCTTGCTTGGCTGCTACGCCGACGGGGGCATATTGTTGCTTGAGTAATTCCTGTGCCTTAGCTGACCAAGGCATCAATTCACAATCGAGACAGACCCAGTCTGTATTTAAGCTATCCCAAAAGCCACTATCAGTTAAAGCAGTATTAAGACGACTGAGTAATTCTACTTCTAACTCATCTTGGTTAAAAAACTTTCTCCCAGTACGGGTGTAGCAAACCCCAATACCTTCATCTTTGATACTGAAGCGTTTTTCCACTACTGCTTCATCACGACACAAAATAATAACAACTCTAGATCCCATATGCTTCTCTTCACAGATTACTTGAGAAATATGTTGCTGTTGATAATAATCTAGTGCTTCGGCAGGATGTTCTAAAAATTCTGGTAACTTAGATGTTGCTACAGGAGACATTGTAGGCGGAAGATAAATCAGCCATTTCGGATTTACCGCAAACCGACTCATGATTTCTAACGCGGCAATACTTTGATCCTCTCGGATAGTAATCTGACGATGAATTTTGGTTGAGATTAACCGTTTACCCGATACATCGGTAATATCTAAAACATCATCTTGCGGGACATTGAAAGCCGCTACTTCTGCATCAAGGGGTTTGATCGGCTCACAATATACCTTTGCTGCATCCACGCTCACCAATTCTTGTTCAGGATAACGTAATGCGGTAAGCTTTCCTCCAAAGACACATCCAGTATCAATATCAATCGTATTGTTGACCCATTCAGCTTCCAATACGGGAGTATGACCATAGACTACCATTGCCTGACCCTGATACTCATTTGCCCAGTCATAGCGCACAGGAAAACCGAACTGATCAATTTCCCCTGTAGTTTCCCCATACAAAGCAAAGCTGCGAACATAACCCGAACCTCGACCCTGTAATTCCTCCCGTAAACCAGCATGGGCAACTACCAGCTTGCCATCATCTAGAACATAGTGGCTGATTAACGATTTGAGAAAGTTGTGAATCTCTGCCTGGTCTTCAGCATCAACTGCCTCAATCTCCGCCATAGTTTGCTCTAAACCATGATTGAGCTTGACATTTTTGCCGTTCAACTTGCGGATCAATTTATTCTCATGATTGCCCAAAATGCATAAAGCAGAATCAGCAGCAAGCATATTGTGTACTAGCTTGAGAGTATCAAGAATCCGAGAACCGCGATCGACTAAATCACCGAGGAACAATGCTTTGCGACCTTCAGGATGCCTGTAAGTCGGAAAATGCCAAAAGCCATCAGGATTCCCCTCATCAGTAGCCATATAACCCAATTGCCGTAATAATTGCTCTAATTCATCACCACAGCCATGAACATCGCCAATAATATCAAAAGGACCATGTTCATCTTTGCGGTTAGTCCACATCCGTTGACGAGCAACTGATACTGCTTCAACTTCTGATACGGAATTAAGTTGATAAATAAAGCGAAAACCTTCTCGCTTGAGATTACGGAGCGATCGCTTTAAACTACGGGTATGATTCCGCACCACATGGCTGCCAAACTGTCTATTGGGACGCTCTTGATTTCGTTCCTGACATACCGACTCAGGTAAATTAAACACAATGGCTACTGCAAAGCAGTGAAATTTTTTTGCCACTTCCAGCAATGGTTTACGGCTTTCAGGCTGCACATTAGTGGCATCAATTACCGTTAACTTTCCTGTTGCTAATCGTTTTGCCAGGATGTAGTGCAGTACCTCAAAAGCATCTTTAGTAGCTCCCTGATCGTTTTCATTATCTGACACTACTCCCCGATAATAGTCAGAAGAAAGAATTTCTGTAGGTTTAAAATGTTTATGGGCAAAGGTAGATTTTCCTGCACCCGAAGCACCGATTAAAATGATTAAAGATAGTTCTGGGAAAGTAATTTGCATTTTGTCAACGATATTGAGCTTATTTACCCAGTTGTTTAGGTAGATAAGATAGTAGCTTCTGATCAATACTGTTCTAATTTAACCCGAATATCAACTCAGCTCTTGCTATGGTTGATTTTTTTGCTATATGGCTAGATGAAGGTATACCAGAGAAGATTAACTATATGAAAAGGACAATTGTAAAAATGTGAGTAATCATTTAACTCCCGAACAAGAATCACTAATGTCTATGATTAGAGATGAGTGGATCAAAGTTGCTTTTGATACTTCTCCCGTTAATAAGAAAGAAGCCGAAGCAGGAATTAACCTAACTTACGAAAGTATGGATGAAACAAAGCCAGCTAAAATTATCTGGTTTGATAATCCATTAGATGCCGTAATTTGGATGATAGATAATTTAAAATATCTTGAAAACCCAAAACATTTCTCTGCTGTTTCTCATCAAATTTCCTGGGAAGATGAACTAATAGTACCTATTGATCGTAATGTTTCTGCTGCCATTACCGAGGAATTTGAAAACAACTTTAATCAAGTTATTCACCGCAAATACTTACATTGGCTATCTGATTCTTTTCTAGCCGATTTTCTTAACTGTCATCTTCATAACCATTTACGTACTATATGGGGAGAAGAACAATATTCAACTAAACGAGAAGGAAATTATGCTGATATTGAAACAGTAGAAGTAATTGGGATGCATGATGTGTATCACCTTGCTCTTTCCTCTTTTTATCATGCTATAGGATATAATCGCTCTGAATTTAGAGGTTACTGGAAAGCGGCTAAATATTGTGGTTTATGGTGGGCATTTGCTGACGTAGCAGTGGTAATTCCCAAACCCTCAGAAATTCATTTAGACCGTGAATATAGATTGCACGCTGAAGGAAAACCAGCCCTAGTTTATTCAGGTTTTGAGTCCTATGCCGCTCATGGACAATATATTAGTCTGCAAAATATTAATCTACAAAAATAAAAAATAGCGACAAGAATCTTTTAGTCAAACAGCTTTTGCCGTTGAACAACAATTATCATGGCTGCTAAGTAAAAAATGGTTTTTTTGACAGTGGCTCAAACAATATTAAAGAAAAACGGCAGGTGAAACATTAAACCGTGAAGCTAAAGCCCTAATTTACCTGATGTTTAATTCTCGCTTACGGTTGAGAATTTCAGAAACGATAACTTGAGAGCCAATTTCTAGGAGATCGGATTTAGATAAAGAATATTCTTCCATAAAGTAAGCTAAGATACTGACCCTCTCACAATCGGAAATAGATTAATGTTTATCTTCATATGCTTCAATTAGTATTCCCAAGGTATCAAGCAAAGAGTAAAGCAGATGAGCTTCATCTGTACCTATTTCATCAATAAGAGTATTGAGATGTTCAACAGCTTGTGAAATTAGCGATCGCTATTAATAGTTAAAAAAGGAGCAATCTCATGCCAGTGTGATTGCATTTTAGAAGAAATAATATTCAAGATTTCCAATTTCCTTTGGTTAAAACTCAAATCACTTTGTAATTAGCGACTAAAATAGCCTTTGTATCCTACTTATGTAGACCCTTAATTCTATCAACAACATCCCACAAGGCTTCTCTTTCAGAAGCATTTGTGCCCCTTAAGCAAAAACCTGTAATTACCCCTTCTACACTAATGACTAAATGTCCATGAAAGCCATAGTATTTCTCATCTTTAGAAGCACAATAACCGAAATTTGCCTCTCCCATCAATAGTCGACGGTTTTTGGCTCGTTGATAGTGACAAAAAGAAATAAAAAATACACTGCCAGGTTGCTTATCTCGAAAATTCGGACATAGACGAATTATGTCTAGTTGCTAAAAAACTGCTGTAAGATATATCCAATAGGATTCTGAGCCGATAACTCTAGGGTAATAACCTTGCTGACTACCAATAAAATTACAACAAGTAATGATGCGATCATCAATGGATCATCTGGATCTAATGATCAATCTCTTGCTATCAGTTTAAAAAATAGAAGAGAGAACTTAGCCAAATTAGTTAAACAACCCGTAATTTTCTGGTCTGGCAATTATAGTCCTCGCAACTTCCAGGCAAACAAGCTGCCGTTTCGTGCCAGTAGTCATTTTCTTTATTTTGCAGGTATTCCGCTAGCTAATGCTGCGATTCGTTTAGATGGCGGCAGATTAGAATTGTTTATGGATAATCCGCCCCCTGAAGCAACTTTATGGCATGGTACTACTCCCTCCAGAGAGGAAATTGGTGCTCTTATCGGTGCAGATCAGGTATATCCTTTAAATTCACTGTCGAATCACACCACAGATGCAGTCACGATCGCCGTTCAGGATTTAGCCACTTATCAACGGCAGTGTCAATTACTTCAGAGGCAGGTAGCTTTCCCTAGTCAGGCACAAGCTCAAGATTTAGAATTAGTGCAGGCGATGGTAAAGTTGCGATCGCAGCATGATCATTTAGCCCTAGATGAATTACGTCAGTCAGCAGCGGTATCGGTCAAAGCACATCAGGCAGGAATACGAGCTACTAAATCTGCAAGTACGGAAGCGGAAATTCGCGGTGCCATGGAAGGGATAATTATTGCTCATAATATGACCTGTGCTTACAACAGCATCGTTACTGTACAGGGGGAAGTATTGCACAATGAGTCTTACTCCCATCAACTACAGCCAGGTGATCTTTTATTAGCAGATGTGGGTGCGGAAACTACTAACGGTTGGGCAGCCGACATCACTAGGACATGGGCAGTTTCAGGCAAGTTTTCTAGTACCCAAAAAGATATCTATCAAATTGTATTGCAAGCTCACGATGACTGTATTGCGATGGTTCGTCCTGGGGTAGAGTATCAGGAAGTTCATTTCCAGGCAGCGACAGTAATTGCTGAAGGATTAGTAGATTTGGGCATTCTGCGGGGCAATCCCCAAGATTTAGTAGATATGGATGCTCATGCTTTGTTTTTTTCCCACGGAGTTGGACACTTGCTGGGTTTGGATGTCCACGACATGGAAGACTTAGGAGATATCGCGGGATATGAGTCAGGCAGAAATAGAAGCGATCGCTTTGGCTTGGGTTATCTGAGGTTAAACCGTCCTCTCCAGGCGGGAATGGTCGTAACTGTTGAACCAGGCTTCTATCAAGTACCTGCAATTCTAAACGACCCTAATTTTCGCCGCAAATATCAGGAAGTTGTTAACTGGGAGCGTTTGGCAGAGTTTAGTGATGTGAGGGGAATCAGAATTGAAGATGATGTTCTGATTACTGATGCTGAGCCAGAAGTTTTAACCGCTAAGCTACCAACGAAAATAAAGGAGATTGAGGATCTGATCGTAAATTGCTGAAAGGGCATTGCTGATTGAAAGCATGAAACTGGAAAGCAATCTGCTTGTAGTTTTTAGTTTTATTTGATTAAAATCTGACAATGTTGAAAATCATCCCTTTATTTACCAATGCTCTTTTTTACATTTTCTAAAATATAGTTGCAGCCTTAAGCTGGTTTGGTTCATAAATCTGATTATGATGGGAGACGATAGTTGCGAGCCTGAATTTCAAATAATTCAGCATAGACTCCGTTTAAAGTCATGAGCTGTTGATGATTTCCGCTTTCGACTATAGAACCATTAGCCATGACATAGATCTTATCCGCCATCGTTACGGTAGATAGACGGTGGGTAACTAAAATTGCAGCTTGCTCTTCGATCAATTCCCGAAATTTACGAAAGACTCGTTCCTCTGCTTTGGGGTCCATGGCACTAGTTGGTTCATCGAGAACGATTACCTGGGAATCTCGGAGAAAAGCCCGAGCTAAAGCTATTTTCTGCCATTCTCCACCGCTTAGTTCATCGCCACCACCAAACTGCTTACCCAAAATATGTTCGTAGCCGTATTGCAGTTTTTCAATTACTCGATCTGCACCAGAGCGACGGGCTGCTGCTAAAATCTTCTCATCGTCAGGAGCTAGTCTGACATTACCCAACCAGATATTGTCTCCTGCGGAAAGGTTGTAGCGAGCAAAATCCTGAAAGATGACGCTGATATGACGTTGTAATTCTTTACTGTTGATGTCTCTAAGATCAATCCCGTCGATGGTAATACTGCCGCTAGTAATGTCATAAAGACGGCAAAGAAGCTTAATTAGAGTGGTTTTTCCCGAACCATTTTCGCCGACTAAAGCCACGGTTTCTCCAGGCTTGATCGTGAGGTTAATATTTTTTAGTGCAGTTCGAGACGTATTGGGATAGCAAAAATTAACGTTGTCAAAGACAATTCCCTGGCGTAGTGGTTGGGGTACGGAATGTGAGCGAACTGGCTCGATTAATTTTGGTTTTAAAGCCAAAAATTCGTTGAGATTGGCTAAGAATAAATTGTCTTCGTAGAGTTGAGATAAGTTGACGATTAATTGGGATAGGGATTCTTGTCCCCGCTTAAAAGCCTGATGATAAAGAACTAGATCTCCAAGCTGAAAAATACCCTGAACGGTTTGGTAGATAATAAAACCATAGGCGATCAAGAGTATGATGCCCGATATTACCTGAATTCCTAGATTGGCAGTTGAACGTTTTTTAATGATTTGCAGCTGTTCGCGATATAGTTCTTGTTTGAGATCGAGAAATTTTTTGATAAACACCTCTCCCACATCAAACAAGCGAACTTCTTTAGCAATGTGGTCGGTACTCAACAGCCAGCCAAAATAGCTAGCTCTGCGTTGCACTTCAGTTTGGCGCCGATGCCAGCGATACATCATTCCCGCATATTTGAACCTGACGATCATGGCAGGAATGGAAGCTGAAACTAAAATTCCCGCCACCATCCAGTTTAGAGATAGTAGTAAACCAGCCATTGCCACTAAAGAAACTAAATTTTGGATGACGCTGGTAAAGTGTTGGAGAATAAGATTTGGTCGATAAGGTGCTTCTCGTTGAGCGCGCTGAAGAATATCGTGATAGTGAGGATTTTCATAATATTCAATGTCGATCTCGATCGCTTTATGATACAAAGTACTTTCGACGTGATCGAGAACTCTTTGTGACTGGGCAGCATTAACCATTTCCCCCAAAGAAGTGGTAACGCCCGTGACCAAAGTTGCTATCCCTAACAAAATTAGAAACAACATAATTTGCTCAAACACCACAGCTTTATCGCTAACATTGATGCTGGAAGCTAGAACATCGACAATTAGCTTAGTCAGATACAAAACTGCTAAAGGGAGAATTCCCTGCAAGACAATAATAACTCCTCTGGCGATCGCCCAGTTAGGAGCAGCTTGCCAGATCAGGATAAATGCGCTTTTGAGTCTGAACATAAAATCTTAGGGTTTGAGGATGGCTGTCAGCTATAACTCCGACAAAAGCTGAGCAATGGTTTGGGGAATTTGAGGTATATCTGTACCTAACTCTAGGAAGTAAGCAGGAACTTGTCTGACTAAGCTAGACATGCGGGCAAAAGCACTTTGACCTGTTTTTGGTAGCTGAAAGATGGTACTGGGTGCAAGGGCTTTGAGGGCAACCATAGCAGATGTAGGGCTGACCTTTGTGTCTGGCTTGCCAGTAACTCTGGGGACAAGAACGGCTTTTAATGGCAGCTGATTAATAATTTTTTCAGGGAAATGTTCTCGCACAAAAATCATCGCTTTTTCTTCATCCAAGCGATCTAAATTATTAAAGAGAGGAGCTAAATGAGGAAATCTGGCTAAATCTTCTTTACCCTTAAGTTTGGCAGTGTTATAGAGACTATAAACTATTGGTTTGGGGTCAGTCCCTACCAAACAATAATCATCACTGGCATATAGTAAATCGCTATTTAAGCATGATAGAGCAGTGCTAGACTTACCCGAGCCGCCTTTACCTGCTAACAAAACTGCTCCCTGCTTGGTTCCTACCGCACCTGCATGGACGAACTGCAAGTTCTTTTGACTCATCCACCAGTTAATAATACCTCTCAAGGGCGAACCGCGATCCCAGTAGGGTAAGGCTTGGGCATCTTCAGTCCAATAGAGGGCAATATTTTCTTGAGTATCGAGAACGCTCAACAAATGTGAACCCACATTAAAAATACTAAAAAAGCGATCGCTGTTATAGCCTTTAATTTCCATACGGGTATCGAGTAACCGCCAAAAGTTGGAACTTACTAACTCGATTAAGCTGGAGGCTAATAAAGGGAGGGGTGTATTGGTCGAAACACTGTCCCATAGGCAGATGGTCAAGTCTGGTGTGGCAACTGGGTCGATTTTAAGATGTGCTAAGGCTGGAGTAATTTGGGGAATTAGAGCTGTCCCCGCAAATCTCAGGCAAATGGTGTATGGTCCCAATGCCAAAAAATAATCATGAGAGCCTGCTGCCATTTGCGCTCGTCGAAAACCGCAGGCAAAGGTCTGAAAATAATCGATCAAGTCTTGTTCTTGCTCGTTATGGGAGTTCATCTAAAATATTAAAGCGATAAATTTTTGGTTATAAGTTAAGCAAAAGCAGCTTTTAGCTTGGTCAAAGGTCGAATCAACCATGACTTGAGTAAGGTTTTTCTGTTGGTAGCAAGAATTTGATATGCCACTAATTCTCGGTTGGAGAGGGGAATTTGATACAAAGCAGAAATTGCCCACGGTGGGACTTCCAACTGGCAAACCTGCTGTAAAAGCAACAGCATATTTCTCAAGGGTAAAATTACTTGGTAGCTTTGAGCTTGAGCAATCAGTTCGATCCAGTTAATTGATTCGTTTTGGCAGATCGTCATCCCATCCAACAACATACCTAGTTGGGGCTTTTGACCGCGTTGAAAAATTCTCGAACTCAGACGCAAAAGTAAATTATTCGGACTCAAAATCGCTGTATTTACTCCCAGGTTACAGGCACTTGTCTCATTCCAAAGTTGTTTGGCAATCAAGACTGAAGGAAAAGGTGAATAGTGAAATAAATTACCCCAGAGGCAAAGTTGAACTCCAGAGTCATCCTGGAACTGAAGCCATAAATCTTCAGCAGACACTCCCTTCATAACTAGTTTCCAGCCCAATTGCTGTAGGGTCAAACGCCCTTGTTCCATAACTTCAGGGTAGATTAACAGGTTGAGCTGGTGTATGGGACGAGAACCGCGATCTTGATAATATTGCTCTATTAGGGCAATCTCATCTAAAACTAAAACTTCCAGGCTATGAGACTCAAAAGCTATTAATACCGTTTGTAGCTTTTGCAATTTCAGCTGATTGCCATACCAGTTGCGTTTATAAATGCCTTTTAATCTGGTTAAATACTGATGCTGAACTTGATTTACGGTTAAGTTACGATACAGTTGACACAGCAGAGCATTAGATGCAAAATCGAGGTTTTCCAGATCCACTAGTTTCTGCCATTGTTCCCAAGCAGAAATCCCAGGCTGTCCTTGTAATGCTACTGCCTGTAGCAGTAGTTTTTGTTCTCGGCTTAAATGATACCCTAGACGCTGGTAGCTCAGTTGTTTTACGTTCATCATGGTATCAGGCGAGCTTCTCCGATGTGACCTTACCGAGTTTACGTCGTCGATCTAAGGAAGCTTTCAGCACGCGAGCATATTCAACTCGATACTGGCGTTGATTGAGTGTGGTGTTAGTTTGATGTAAACGCCTTTGAGCTAAAATTTGGGGCAGCATCAGGCTTACAAGCTCTTGTTCGACGGCGCGGAGATACCACTCAATGAAGTCGGTCAGTTTGCATTGAGCATCGAACATGCCGATCCTTTCAAAACTTGCTCGCTTAATCAAGAGGGTGTCTTTATGGTATGCAGGACTGACTCTTTGGGTTATGACCAGATTGGTAGTGGCTGCATCTATTTCAGGACTGATAAATTGCTCAATCTGACCAAAAACTGCTTCTAGCTGAGGATTGCTTGATAGAGCCTGCATTTGCCAAGTTAACTTATCTTCTACCCAGAGATCGTCAGCATCGAGAAATGCCAGGTACTCTCCCCGACAAAGACCAATGCCATGATTAAGAGCCTGCGCCCCCCCACCATGAGCGATCGCCGCATAGGATATTGCACTAGCAAAGCTTTGGGCAACTTCCCCACTACGATCTGTTGAACCATCATTGACGACAATAATTTCTACTGGCTGATAAGTCTGCCCTAAGACACTTTCAATAGCTGCTGCTAAATACTGTTCACAATTAAAAACTGGAATTATGACGCTAACTAGTGGGTTGTTCATTCTTCTTCCACAACCGCAAAACTAGACTGCTTGCTTAGCAGTGGGCCAACCTTTATCTTCGTCTGCTTCGTGAATCGGATCGAGCAGCAATAGATCTTCCATGTCAGTAAACTTCTCAATTACAGGCAGGGCAAATTTTGATTGATTGGTTTCCGACTCGGGTAATTCCAAACTTTGCTCCTGAGATAGCTCTCCCTCGACGATCGCAATCAAACCTTCTGCTTCAATTTTAGCCAGAAAGCCTTCGACTGCACCTGCGACATCTATTGCGGAACAATCAAAATTACGATGCAAATTATTAATAATATTTGAGCGCGTTGTTTCCTGTTCAATCAGACTCCAAATATCAGCGGCAGTTTTAAATAGACTGTAGTAGTCTCCTTTGACCAAATTGACGATTACTACTTCACCATCGATGGTTTCGCTGACAATATTTGGGGCATTTACTTTTATTATTTCCTGGCTAATAGTCATGGTAAACTTCTACTTACTATTTAATTTAAATCTATTAAATAATTAATATTGCATATCTTTTATTATTAAGCACACACTATATAACATTTATGTACCTTAGAGCAAATCTTGTGCGATCGCTATATTTTGATCCTCTTAAACATGCCTGAACTATATTTTGCTGTTCAAAACGGGTGCAAAATTTCTCAAGAGTTTTATCAATAATGCTGTAGAAATTACCAGATAAAAATATACTGATTATTAATGAGTACATCGGAACTAAATAATTTGGAAGCTACTGAGAAGCAGACAGCAGCTATAGCTGAACTACTAATTATCTGCGCTCGCATTCATTTTGATGATTCTGCTAGACGTAAACGAGAAGCTTTGCTTCAGAAAGAAATTGATTGGCAACAATTAATCGAAACCGCCTCGTGCAATGGAGTAGCATCCTTGCTGTATTGCAATTTGAAAGATAGCTCCAATGTTCCTCCAGACATAATTTATCACCTCAAAAAAAAGTTTTTCGACAATCTGAAAAAAAATACGATTCAGACGAGAGAGCTTAATCAAGTTTTAGAATCCTTGGCGCGATCGCAAATTGAAGCGATTCCCTTTAAAGGAGCAGTTCTGGCAATATCTGTTTACGGTAGCCTATCCTTAAGAGAGTACGGCGATCTTGATCTTTTAATTAAAGAAGCAGATTTTATTCCCGCCAAAAATATCTTAATTGAGCGCGGTTATCGTCCGAAATACACTTGGTTTCTCAACCAAGCTCAAGAACAAGCTTTTCTCTGTCAAAATGGGGAGTATTCTCTAATTAGTCAGGATGGAGCGATCGACATCGATCTACATACCCGCTTGATTTCAGGATATTTGTTTACTCTTGCTGCCAACCTTGACTACTTTTGGACGCGACTACAGAAAATTTCAATTCTCGGTCGTCAAACTGATACTTTTCAGCTAGAAGACAATCTTATTTATCTCTGTATTCACGGTACGAAAAGTTTTTGGGAAAGAATCATTTGGATCTGTGATGTAGCGGAATTAATTAATCTGCATCAAAACCTTGATTGGCAGTATCTATTAGCCAAATCTCAGTCTCTTGGTTGTCGCAGAATGCTATTGCTCGGTTGTTGTTTAGCACGAGATTTATTATCAGCAAAATTACCAGAACAAATCGCGGAACATATTGACCGCGAGTCGCAGCTTAAAGCATTAGTAAATACCGTAAACCAAAAATTACAAGGCAAACGCAACTATCCCCGTGTCGATCAATATACCCTTGATAGCTATTGGTTTTATATCAGAGCAATGGAACGATGGCAAGATCGCTGGACTTATAGTTGGCAATCCCTAATCACACGTATGTTAGCTCCTCTCTATAAAATATTTATTCCCAGAGATCTTGACCGTAAGTTTATTGCCCTCCCCCGACATTGGGATGTTCTTTATTATCTGGTCAAACCAATAAGAGTGATTGCCCAACTATTTAACTCAAAAATTACGAATAATGAAACCATAAACAGCGAAAATGTTAGAGAATAAAACTACCTCACCCTTAGTAAGCATTGTTTTAGCCGTCAAAAATGGGAAAAATTATCTCCATTTAGCGATCAAAAGCGTTTTACAACAAGATTTTCCAAATTACGAGCTAATACTAATCGATGGCAACTCAGAAGATCGCACTGAAGCGATCGCTCGTTCTTATCCTCTGCAATATGTAAAGCAACAGGGACAAGGAGTGGCAGATGCCTATAACCTGGGAATAACTTAGGCACAAGGAGAGTTTGTGGCATTTATTTCCCATGATGACCTCTGGACTAACGATAAATTAAGCACTCAGCTTGGGTATTTGCAACAACACCCTCAAATGCAATTTTGCGTGGCTCAGGTCAAATTTTTTCTGGAACCTGGAGCTACTATTCCTGCTGGCTGTCGTCCCGAATTACTAATAGGAGAGCATCGGGGTTTTATTATGGAAACCCTAGTGGCAAAGCGAGAAGTATTCTCTACGGTAGGCATGTTTAATGATGAGTATCACGTAGCCGAAGATGTTGACTGGTTTTCCAGAGCGAAAGATGCCAAGATTGCTCATGGAGTGGTTGATCGCGTATTGCTCCACAAGCGAGTTCATAGCAACAACACTTCTTTAACTTCCACCATCAATAATCAAAATCTCTTGAAAATTCTGCGTCAGTCTATCGAACGTAAGCGTAATGCTAGTTCTAATTGACTTTCGTGTTCCATATGCTATCTTTTTAGGGAATAGGAAATAGGGAATAAGGAACAAGTAGTATCTGTTTACATAATACGTCTGGTGTGAATTAAAAAACTTTAAAATGGCTCAATTAAACATTATTCCTGATGAATTTTGATAATTACGTAGCAGATTAAGTCATACTTGACGCTTATTCGTAGTAGCCATATGCGTATCGACAAAGGACAAAGTCCGCATGTGAGGCGTAAGTTTTAAGAGCGTAAATGTGAGGAAACCTCACATTGTTGACCGCCCGCATTGCCGCATCTTCCTTTAGGAAAAGCTAAGAGCTAAGAGCTATAAACCAATTAATCTGAACAAAGCTAACTATACACTAGGCACATAATTTCTCTTTGGAATAACTAAATATTTCAAAATTTGATCAGCTACAAAATATAAGCAGGGAAATCTTCACCGTATTTTTTATTCAACCATGCCAAAATATTAAAAGTTTTTGCCGATATTTTAAATAGTTCGTAACTATCATCTTGGTACTTTGGCAGACACACAGTGTAGGGAATGGGATAGAATTTGGCGGTAAAAGCAACCTTATAGGGAAAATCTAACTTAGCAAACTTCTGTAGTTGTTGCTCGTATTCAGTTTCCGAGGTGGTGCGATCGCGACAGTAGCTAAGATAAAGATTATTAAGCTGAAGTTTTTGACAGCGTTTTTGCCAATTAGCCAAAACTTCTGCTTCGCTAATTTCCTTGTGGAAATAGATCTCCACATCGTCCCCTAATAAGCCGATTAAAAAGGAATTTTGCTGTCGTTCAGCATTGATTGCGGTAAATTGAGAGCGATCGCGGAAGGTTAGAGGCGAGGATAGATAATAATTTAAATTCTGTAACAGCTTGAGATAACAGCGATCATGAATCCGTGTCCCAACAAAGGGAGTACGGTAAAGATAGCCTAATCGACGATAGATACAGGCGCCCCAGTCATTGTTAGCAATAATGGTAAAGTTGCGTTCTTCAATGTAGTTAGCGGGTTCTCTGCCTAAATATTCTTGGCTCGAAGGAAAACCCTGTGGGAGTGGCTTGATTTTGGTGTCAGCATGACGTAAGCGATCCAAATGCTTTTTATAAACTCGCACAAAACCTAATTCCACCAGGCTTTTCCCCTTGGTCATGTTATCTGCATGAAGTCGATAGAATAGAGTCACATCATCGATAATGCCCTTATTAATTCTCTGTTCCCAAGCCCTCAAAAACCAATCAACATCCTCAGCAAATCGCAGTGTCGGATCGAACAAACCAACCCGCTCAAAAACCTCACGGCGATAAATGGCACTACCCAAGTTGATATATTGATAGGGTTCAGAGACTTCAATTACTTCTAATTCTTGAGGATTAGCAAGGTTAGCTTGGACTATTTGCTTGACAATTAGACCCTGAACAATTTCTATCTCTGGGCGATCGCGCAAATAATTTAGCTGTAGGTGCAATTTATCACTTGCCCAAATGTCGTCTACATCTAAAAAGGCAATAATATCCCCCTTAGCCTGCTTGATTCCCAGATTTCTGGCTGATGCAGGACCACTGTTATGCTGATAAAAATAGCGAATCTTATCTGTCAATTGGGCAGCAACTTCTGGAGTATTATCAACAGAGCCATCATCAACTACGATAATTTCTAAAGGTTGATAGTTTTGTTCTAAAACTTGCTCTACTGTTTGAATTAGGAAATTAGCTCCGTTGTAAACGGGAATAATTACACTGACAAAAAAATCATTTTGATTCATGGGCACTATTTTATGCTACCTCTGATTTACATTAGCAAAACTTTGACCAGCACTCCAAAGCCAACTAGCAATATAGCGATCGCTAATTAAGGCAGGAAGACTTTTTTCAATCTCGATCAGATACAGTTCTAACAATTGTTTAACCTCAGAAGCTTGTTCTTGCTTCATAATTCTGCCGATCATCTGCTGAATTTGCTCAGCTACATCAAATCTCAAACTAGGATTACGCTCTAAAATTGCTTGTAAAGTTTTGGCATGTCTCTCAAAGCATTGACTTGCCAGGTGATCGCTTGCTTGAGGAAGGGGTTGCTGGCTTAGCTGGTTCAATGCTTGTCTTGCTTGAATAGAGGCTGAATTAGGCATAGAATTTGCTCGATATGACAACTTAGCTTAGAATGCCCAATGTCCAAGTTTATCAGTCAATTAATTAGCAACTGGAGTTATAAATGCGGAAATACAATCAGTTGATGATGTGTTGATGTGGTGGGTAACTACTACTAAATACTAAATTGGATTGGTAGAAATGCGATCGCTCTACGAAGGCGCTATCACTGCTAAAGCGATCGCTTTAAAATAAAATCAATAACTAATTTAAGTAATTAGGATGATACCAAAGCCTTATTATGAATTACCTGGATTAAACAATTTATATCTTGAAGACAGTTATGTTCTTAATATCAATGAGAAGAATAACTATATTGAATTTTTAATAGAAGCTGTTCTAATAGAAGAGCATCCTCTCCATCATCCTCCTTCTCCTCAAGAGCAATATTGTTATCAGAAAGCCAAAATTTGCTTTTTTAATACTCGACAAATTATATGGTTAGAAAAGACTAATGTGTCATATAAAGATCCTGATAATGAAATTGATCATGGTAATATTGATGTTTTTTATCAATTCGACAACTATTTTTATTTAGAAGGAGATTGGAGTCAGCTCAAAATTGTGGAATCGTTAATGTCAGTTGAGATTTTGAATTAATTTATAAAAAGTTCAGGATAATATTGTTTTGATATTTGATCGTTTTACACCATCAATACCCAACTGGAAGCAATTGGTAATTAATGTTGGGGCATTTTTGCTACTGGCTTACATTTCAATTTGCCTATTTTTATTTTTTCAGCAACGCCAGTTAATTTATCGTCCAGATTCTCAAGTATCGATGCAGCCTAGTAATTCAGCCTTCACTACTAAATACTAAATTGGATTGGTAGAAGTGCGATCGCTTTACATTTAGATTAGGTTAATGCTTCCGCAACCAAATGTGTTAGACCTGTCTGGGAAAAAGCGCTAGTTTTGTCTTAATTACAGCAAACTCTGTCTTTAGGCATATCTTATATCTTCAAGTTTAATTTACAGGCACTGGTCTACTAAAAAGGGATATCGTCAAACCCTCTACTGTTTAGGAGTTCCAGGATGGTCAAGGGACGAGAACAAAATCCCATCTTCATCGCAGGTGTTGTCCTCTTCTCAAGTCCCCAGTGTGGTCTAACCCAGTTGTGAATCAACCTTTGAACATCTAGTATTCTCTGTAAACCTGATACCTTTTTGGAATAAAGATTTTGCTTCCTTCGATAAGCACTACATCGTCTTCGCAGTGATGCATTCTGAGCCTCGTTGTGATTGGCATTGACCTCCGATTTGGGACTAATCGCTGTAAAAGGATGCTCTACCTTAACCCATTCAACTCTTGGTTGGTCCTGAGAACCCTTGATTTTCATCGCTACTTCTAGCCCTTCACGCCATACTTTACGATGAGTCAAAAGGGGGTGATAATCTCCTCGTTTGAGATAAACACTTGCTAGCTTCCAGAGTTCTTGACCGTAGCGTCGTTCTCCATCTGTAAACCATCTGATTGACTGACAGTTTCTGACCCACTTCCAGGTTGCTTGAACTCCCTCTACAAATAGCTTGTGATTCTTTTTTCATGCAATAGCGGCAATCCAATAACGAGTTGTTCTCTCGATGAAGTGGATTGTCCATCCTTGAGATTCACTGGGGGGAAAGGTTCTCCTTTACGCGAGTGTAGACTTCATCTCCTTCTACTGTCACATCTGTCTTTACTGGTGGTGGCGACCATTTCTCTGCTTGTGCTGCAAATCGCTCTTCCCAACCCATAATTGTTGTGTGAGATTTTTCAAATGAACGACCTGTTGCCCTGATTCCCAATCCTTCGCTACGAACACTCAATGCTGCTGATACGATCTCTGGTGCTGTTCTCAGTCTTGCCATTGGTGTATTGGTTCGTTCATTAAATCTTTTTCCGCAACTTCGACAAAGGTAATTTTGTCGTTTTCTTTGGTCTTTTAGCTTTGCTTTCCCATTTCTAACGGTCTTTTCACTTTGGCAATGAGGGCATTTCATTTTTGGTCACGGAGCTTGAATTACTACCATTTTATTCATTATTTCTTTAGACACCAGTGCCCAATTATCTATTATGAATTTAATAACCTAATTCAAAATTGCCTCAATGAGTTTAACGTCAGACATTCTTTCCCAACAGCCAGATAACGTTTTGGCAAGACTACGTCGTACAGATAAGTTCTGGTCAGCATTACGCTCGGGAAAGCTGGATGGTTCCACAGTTGTGACCGATAATCCCGAGTTGATCGGGGAAACAGACATCGACATTATTATTAGCGGTGGAACTTTAGGAATCTTGCTGGGTGCATCACTACAGCAACTTGGTTGGCGGGTGATAGTAGTTGAAAGAGGTATTTTGCATGGAAGAGAACAGGAATGGAATATTTCCCGTAATGAATTAGAAGCTGTGGTAGATTTAGAATTATTGACTACGGCAGAATTAGAAAATGCGATCGCCACTGAATATAATCCTGCTAGAGTCGGCTTCAAATCAGGGTGCGAAGTCTGGGTCAAAGATGTCTTAAATATTGGCGTCGATCCTGTTTATTTATTAGATAAGTTAAAGCAGAAATTTTTGCAGGCGGGAGGAAAACTATTAGAGAATACACCGTTTAACTCTGCTGAGGTTCATCCTGATGGGGTAGCCATCAAAGCAGGAGAGTCAACTGTTAAGGCGCGCCTCTTAATTGACGCGATGGGTCACTTTTCACCTATTTGCAAACAGGTAAGAAACGGAGTTAAACCTGAAGCAGTTTGTGTCGTTGTGGGAAGTTGCGCTCAAGGTTTTACGGAAAATGAAACAGGAGATTTGATTTATTCTTTTACTCCAATTATCAATAACTGTCAGTATTTTTGGGAGGCTTTTCCCGCCAGAGATGGTCGCACCACCTATATGTTTAGCTATTTAGATGCAAACTCAGGTAGACCAAGTTTGGAATACTTTATGGATGAGTATTTGAGACTCTTACCTGAATATCAAAACATTGAGCTAAAAAAACTAGATTTCAAGCGATTTTTGTTCGGTTTCTTTCCCGCTTATAAAGATAGTCCGCTGAAAATACCTTTTAATCGGATCTTACCCGTCGGGGACAGTGCAGGGGGACAATCTCCCGTTAGCTTTGGTGGTTTTGGTGCCATGATTCGACACCTAAAGCGTCTGACTAATGGTATTGACGAAGCGCTTAAAGTAGATCGCTTAAATCATCAAGATTTGGCTTTATTGCAACCATATCAGCCCAATATTTCTGTCACCTGGCTTTTCCAGCAAACCATGAGTGTTGAGGTGGAAAAAGAAGTCAATCCCGAACAAATTAATAATTTGATGAGTGGCGTCTTTGCTGTCATGGAGCGACTAGGAGATCCCGTACTTAAACCTTTTTTGCAGGATGTAATTCAGTTTGCACCCCTGGCAAAAACCCTACCCCTAGTCAATCCTAAGTTAGTCTTGCCTCTTCTCCCGCAAATAGGCATCAAGTCTTTAGCCAACTGGAGTATTCATTATTTCAATTTGGCATTGTACAGCGGTTTATTTAGTGCGGCAAAATTTGCTCAGCCATTAGTTAAGAATTTGTCTCCTAATCAACAATACTATTTTCATCGTTGGCGAGATGCTTGGAAATATGGTTCAGGTGGCGATTACGAATCAGACTAGGGCATTGCTGATTAAGTAATGTCGTACAAAAGATTACTGTTTGCAGCTTTAAGCTCTCCTCAAGGAAGATGCGGCGTTCCGCCTTAGTTTAGGGCATATAAGCCTTAAGCTCTAAGCTTTTTTAAATTTTCTTGTGTCTCTTTCACAAGAACTCTCAATATAATTGCAATTTAGCAATGCTCAGACTAGAAAAAACTAAATATTGCTGGATTAGGGGAGTTGCTCAGGTTACAGCCATCAAAAAAAATCGTCATTATTGTGTAACAAGATACTATTGAGTGCATTTTGTCAATATGAATTTGTCATAATGGACAGTAACAGCATTTTTTGTAATCTTTGTTTACACAAAGAGCAACTGAATCAAGCAAACTGAGGCAGGTAAGATTATGGGATTAATTCAGGGCGTTACCGTTGAGAGGATTGACTCAATTCAAGGAGGGATGGCAGAATTTTATACGCCACAATCGAGTGATGAAACAATGGTAGTCAAAGTCCCAGCAAATAGCGTTGACGACTTATTTGTGCATAAACAACAGACCGATCAGCTGCTAGTAGTTAAAGGCGGTTTTGTCCTGGTAGTTTTGTATGATCGCCAGTATCAATATATTCCTCTTTGTGATGAGATTCCCCAAGTAGTGAAGATTCCTAGAGGAGTATTACACGGCTCAATTAATTTTAGCGATCGCGATTGTTTGCTAGTAAATGCCGTCTTGCGTCATGGTCAACCCCGTCCCAGAGATTACCAGCCTGTACCGCGACCCTTTCCCTATGACATTGAACAAGCTAGAGCTAATTGGCAGAATGCTGTGGAACAAGCAGTAGCTTAGTCTTAGTTATGGAGCGATCGCTCTGAAAACCGTAAAACCAATCTTAGGTTGATTATATTAACGATTTGGTTGAATTTTGATTTTGAATCGGGCGATCGCCCAGATAATCTCATCCCGTATCTTCAAAAATAGGCGTTACTGATTTGAAGGCGAGACACGCGTCGCTCCTTTTATATTTCATACTTCGATTCAGCAACGCCCAAAAATATTTATCTCTAAGGCAACTATCTTCACTGCCAATCAAGAAAATGCGATCGCAATCTTAAAATTAATGCTTCCAGGTGGCATAAATCAGATCGAAAAGGCAAGATAGGAAAATTACGCTTTAGGCGTAGGATGTTTGTTGATTATTTTTTCCTTAGTCTTAACCGATGAACCCAGCTGTTGCTGAATACCTCAAATCAGCTCAAGAAAATATTGCTCAGTCCAAATGGCAAGCTGCAAAAGTCAAATTTCAACAGGCGATCGCCATAGCTCCTCATCGTTGGGATATTTATTTTAATATGGGAGTGATTTTAGCCAAACAACAGCAATATAAAGAAGCAGTAGCAAGCTATCAACGCGCGATCGAGATCAAGCCTGATTATGATTGGTCTTACAATAATCTAGGGGAAGCATTTTTACACTTAGGGAGAATCGAGGACGCAATACAATCTTTGATTCAAGCCGTCACGATTAATCAAAACAATCCTCAGTTTTATTTCAATTTAGGGAAAGCTCTAATTCAGAAGAACTCTATTGAACAGGGGGTGGTTAGTTTGCGCCAGGCATTGGCATTAAATCCTGAAGATGCGGAGCTACTGTTCCAAATCGGTACCTCTTTACGTAACCAAGGCTTAATTGCCGAATCAATTACCTGTTTTTGTCGAGCAATTGAGCTTAATCCTAACTATACTTTGCCCTACACTCCTCTAAAGTATCTCAAGCTAGAACCAGAACAAAAAAATCGCTTGCTCGATTTTTACCATCAAATACTCCGCGATCACCCACAGCAGCCAGATTTATTGGCTAATTTAGCTGACTTATTAGCCGAGAAAGGAAACATAAGCCAGGCGATCGCTTGTTCCCGCCAAGCAATTCAATTCAAAACGATTCAAGTTCGCCCTCAACTAGCTGATGCTGACTGGAAGTTAAAGCAGCAACCGCCTGACTTTATAATTATTGGTGCAGGAAAATCAGGTACAACTTCTCTCTATAAATATTTGGGTACTCATCCCCAAATACTCTTACCCAACAAAAAAGAGCTGCGTTTCTTTGATCGCAACTTTAACTATGGCTATCAATGGTATCTAGCTCAATTTCCTGCGCTTTGTGATCATCAAGAGTGGTTAACGGGAGAGGCTTCCCCAAGCTATTTCTTTTTGCCTCATGTCGCGCAAAGAATATCTGATTTTGCTCCACAAACAAAATTGATTGTGATGTTGCGTAATCCTGTAGAACGAACTATTTCTGATTACTATCAAAATCAGCAGTCAGGGGCTAATTATGCGTCTCTAGAAGATACTATCTCACAAGAAATAGCTAATTTAAATCAGAAAAGCGAATCAGAATTAGCCTACGGGGGCAGTATCTTATCTCAAAGCCTTTATTACTATAAAGTAAAACGCTGGATGCAGATATTTCCCAAAAATCAGTTTTTAATTATTAATAGCAATAGCTTTTTCATTAATCCGACTGAATCAATGAAGCAAGTTTTTAAATTTTTAAACTTACCAAATATCCCAAATTGTGGTTATCAGAAATATAATGTAGGTGCTTATCCCCCAGCTAATAGGGAGATTGAACTACAACTAAGCCGTTTCTTTGCGCCACATAATCAAAAATTAGCAGAATATTTGGACATGAATTTTGATTGGTAAGGGAGTGTTAGGTACTCATGTCAAATTCGTTTTCTAGTTGAGACTGGGTAAAGGTATTTTAAGGAATTCCCTATCGGTCAAAAGTTAAGGGAAAAAAGGAAAAACTAAATCAAATTTATTTGGTTTAGGTCCTTAAGAGCTAATTTGCCAAGCAAATCTTTAGCAGCGAGAAAGCTTTGCTATGATGATCCTTTAGATATCAAATAGCTTAATAGTTCTATTGTGACAAAACTTTCATATCACAGGGACTACAGCAAGTTTATAAGTCAGCTCTGAAGATATAATCGAGTTACTTTGAGATGTCTACGAATTTTTAACATTAGAGACAATAAATCTATAGATCAAATCTTAACTTAGCTATTTAACTGTATAGCTATATAATATTATTCATAACAATGGTTCGGACGAAATTAAAGTTTTGACGAAAGAATAGGTATTTGAGCTTGAGCCTAAACTTAATCAAGCAATGGAAAACTAGACTTTACCATCTTTAAATCACAAAATGTCCGAACTGTTGTCATAAAAATAAATTATTTGATTAAAGCAATTTCAGTATCTAAATAAGTTATGCCCCAGACATCAAGCACAGCCGAATTTCTAACCCCAGTAGCAGAATATTTTAAAGTTCTTTCCGAAATCAGTCGACTGCAAATTATAAGTTGCTTAAAATCGGGGGCTATGAATGTAAGCGAAATTGGCGCAGCTACAGGTTTGGGACAAGCTAATCTGTCAAAACATCTAAAACTCTTGACTCAAGGGGGAATTTTATCTCGTAAACCTCAAGGGGTAAGTGTTTACTACGAAGTCAGCGATCCTTTAACCTTCGAGTTATGTGAATTGGTGTGCGATCGCATTTACCAACGAATGCAAGAGCAAGCCAAACAGTTTAAAAAACTAAATAGTTTTAGTTCCACTGTTAAACGGTAAAAATTTATATCTAGCTTGCTCTTAGATTAATTCTGCTGTTGGCAGGATTTGTTCAGCATTACTACCAGCAAAAAACAAAAACGTGTCTTGGTAAATTAAGATTATGTCCTACAGGGCGATCGCTTTGAAAAGCAAGGAGAGATTAGAATAAGCTTGGCGCTAGAATCCCTTCATAGATTTCTGACGAGTTCAGCTTCATCATCTTCACTAAACGCTAGACGTCCGACAGCTAATACATCATCTAGATCTGAACCCGAAGCCTCTCGGATATAGCATTGTATCCATTGCGATCGCCCAATTAATTTCTATGTATTATTCAGCAGTAACTAACTCGCTCGAACTATCCTCTGAGGACTGTTCCGTACTTCCCGATTTAGCTGCTCTAGTAATTTCAGTAAACCTATTTTCGCCGATAGCTGCTTTAACTTCTGGTTCAAGGGAATTAAGTAGATCGCGGTTGAGACTAAAGACATAATCTGCTTCTGCCACAATCTTGGCTGCTAATTCCTCATCTATAGTCAGCGAATTTAAAGCATCGCGATATTGACCTTTAAAGGCTCGCATTTCAGCGATAGTAGGAAAAGCATCAAATTCATAGAACCGAGTTCCCAATTCTGCTGGTAATTCCAACGCCGAACGAACTATATTTTTTAATGCTTGACCTCCAGAAAGATCTCCTAAATAACGAACATAGGAATGTGCCACTAATAAGGCAGGTTCGGTATCGGATATTTCATGAAGATGAGCTACATAATTTCTGGCTGCTGTTGATGGAGCGATATTCTGATCCCAGTCAGCACCGTAATAATAGGCTAAGTCTGCCGCTAAATGTGCCTTGCGATTTAGTTGAGGAAAATAGATCGAACCGATAACCCGATGGTTTTGATGACGTAATAGTTCCGCTTCTAGGGCATCGTAAACAAAATATAAATTACTCAGTAATTTACGAAAGGGTTCTATCGCCAAATAACCTTTGAGAAAACATTTCATATACGCTGTATTTTCTGTCAAAGTATGGGATTGTTTTGTACCTTCTCTTAGTTGACTTGCTAAATTACTAATCATCTTCAAGGTTACCTCATTAATTAAATCGAGATGGTTTTGATGGTTTTATCGATCCTGGGGATATGTCTCGTAATATGCATTCATTTCTTTCTCGGAAACAATAGAATTGAGTGCTTCCTGGCGGGAATGCATTAACATTTGGGCAATTTTGCCAATTTCGCCATCGGTAAGTTCGGCTTGCGCCAAATCATCTAGGAGTTGATGGTAGGTTTTGTCTAGCTGATGATATAACTTGAAGCGTATATCTTGAGGTTTGGATTTTGTCATTAGTTTCACTATATTCACCTAATAGATTATGTCTTAAAAATAGATGTAATTAATCGACATTCTTATTTTGCTAACGGAGCTAAGATATTTGATGGAGGAAAAGACATCTTGGGACTTTCCTCTAACAAATAATTTAAGAATGTCTCAGCAATTACTGATAGTTTTTGTTCGGCTAAGTGAGCTACATACCAGTGGCGCTTGATCGGAAAGTGCTGAAAATCTAAGATTGTTAGTTCTCCTGAAATTCTTTCAGAAATCAAACAGTGTTCTGATAGGATCGATATCCCTAATCCCCCTGCAATAGCCTGCTTAATCGCTTCATTGCTACCCAACTCTAGTTTTACTTTCACGGAGATATTTTGTTGCTCGAATAGTTGGAGAATTGTATTCCGTATTCCTGAACCTGGTTCTCTCATAATAAAAGCTTGATTGTTCAAGGCTTCTAAACCAATATTTTTCTTGATTGCCAAAGGATTGTCTTTTCTAGCTACCACTACTAAAGGGTTATTTAAAAATGGTTGAGTTTTTAACTCGATATCCTGATTAGCTTCACTGACTATGTATAAATCATCTTGATTGTCCAACATTCGTTGTTGAATTTTTTGATGATTGGTTACTTTAAGAGCGACATCAATCCCTGGATAATACTGGCAAAAAGAAGTAAGTAACCTAGGCACAAAATACTTGGCTGTAGTAATTACAGCTAAATTTAACTGTCCTTGGTTAGTTCCTTTTAAGTCTGCTAGTTTTATCTCAAAGTCATTTAATTTTTCCAAGATATCTCGACAGGTTAGCAACAATTCTCGTCCTGCCTCAGTTAAATACAGGCTTTTCCCAATTTGTTCAAACAGAGGTAATCCTACAACATTACTTAACTGTTTCATTTGACTAGAAACAGTTGGTTGAGTAATTAACAATTCTGCGGCAGCACGAGTAAAATTACCATTACGAGCTACTGTCTCAAATACTTTTAGTTGATGGAGAGTTGGTCGAATCAAAAGTTAATACCCCTTAAAGTGTAACTTGATGATTGTGCTTGACAATGAAGAGTGCCGTCATTTTACGGCGGATAAATCCCTGACCCAATCTTGTGGTTTAAGAAGTACTTCGTATAGTTTTGCTTCAGGCGTTCCTGGTTCGGGTTGATAGTCATATTCCCAACGCACTAAAGGAGGTAGAGACATTAAAATCGATTCAGTTCGTCCCTTAGTTTGCAAACCAAAAATCGTCCCGCGATCATAAACTAGATTGAACTCAACATAGCGTCCTCTGCGATATAGCTGAAAGTTTCTTTCCCTTGATCCATAGGCAGTATTTTGTCGTCTTTCAACAATGGGAACATAAGCGGTTAAGAAGGAATTGCCACAACTGGCGACGAAAGCAAATATTTCCGACCAACTGCGATACACCTGACCAACTTGGTTGCTATGGAGAGCCGCAGGACTATTAGTTTCCGAACCAGCATATAACTTGCTATTACCATCTTGATAGTCAAAAAAGATGCCGCCTATACCTCGTGTCTCCTGTCGGTGTTTTAAATAGAAATAGCGATCGCACCACTGTTTAAAAACGGGATAGTATTCAGGATGATGTTGATCGCAAGCCTGTTTAATTGCTTGATGGAAATGCACTGCATCTTCGGTAAAAAGATAGTAAGGAGTAAGGTCAACTCCACCGCCAAACCACCACACATTACCCGCCTCAAAATAGCGATAGTTGAGATGCACTGTCGGCACGTAAGGATTACGAGGATGCAACACCATTGATGTCCCTGTCGCGTAAAATCCTTGACCCGCTACTTCAGGATGCTTGATCAGAATCGAAGGAGGAAGATTATCACCCCAAACTTCAGAGAAATTAACTCCTCCTTGTTCAAATACTCTCCCCTCTCGAATCAAACGGGTTCTGCCACCACCACCTTCCTCTCTTTGCCAATTGTCTTCTCTAAATTTAGCTTGACCGTCAAGTTGTTCTAAACCCTGACAAATATTATCCTGTAGCTGCTGGAGCAACTGTTTAGCTCTGTCTCTTGAATCTTGAGGACGAATAATAGATTTACTTTTAGTTTGAGGATTAGTTACGGTTTGACTCTTCATTAGAAAAACTCTATTCATTTTTACATTATATAACCATATGGTAATATAATTGATTTTCTGATGAGCGTTGTAAAACTTTACTTTTAATAATGGTGTTCTAACTCTCAAATATCTAGTGTTGTCTGATAAAAGATCTATTTTTTGTTTCTAAACCAGTGAATGAAAAGAAATTTAAAGAGAAATATTGTATTGCTTCAACTCGCTAACAGTCTTGGGATTGATGATTGTTTTGATAACGAGTATTAAATACCGATGGGAACTTCTGTTACGAAATAATACCTACCAGTTTTAGCTACTCATCTTGGGATTATTATCTTATATAGCCAATTAGTTATACAAAGATATTCTATGGTTGCCACTGCATCCCATCCCACCATAAAAAAATCTGCGGAAGAAACATTACTGTCGCCTCGTTTTTACACTACAGACTTTGACGCGATCGCCAAGATGGATATTTCTTCTCAAGAAGAAGAACTCAAAGCAATGATTGCGGAAATGAAGACAGATTATAATCGCCATCATTTTGTTCGAGATGAAGAGTTTAATCAGTCTTGGGATCATATAGACGAGGCAACTCGCCGTATATTTGTAGACTTTTTGGAACGCTCTTGCACTTCAGAGTTTTCGGGTTTTCTGCTATTTAAAGAACTATCCCGCAAACTCAAAGGACGCAATCCTATTTTGGCAGAAGTGTTTCATTTAATGGCGAGGGATGAAGCTCGTCATGCTGGGTTTCTCAATAAAGCCATGAGCGATTTTAATATCTCCCTTGACTTAGGATATCTGACTAAACATCGCACCTATACTTTCTTTAAACCAGAGTGGGTGATTTATGCTGTCTATCTATCCGAGAAAATTGGCTACTGGCGTTATATCCTGATGTATCATCATTTAGAAGAACATCCCGAATATCAGTTTTATCCCCTATTCAAAATGTTTGAAAGCTGGTGTCAGGACGAAAACCGTCACGGTGATATCTTTAATGCCCTGTTGCGATCGCAATCTAAGATGTGGAACAATTGGCAAGCTAGATTATGGGCGCGCTTCTTCCTGCTTTCTGTCTTTGCTACCCATACCTTAACCGTTCACGAACGGACTGATTTTTATGAAGCGGTAGGTTTAAATGCTCAAGAATACGATCGCCAAGTAATTCGGAAAACTAATGAAACCTCCGCTAGAGCCTTTCCTATAACTCTTAATGTAGAACATCCTCAGTTTTTTAAGCGATTAGAACGTTGTGCAGATCGCAATGAAGAGATAAAAGCGATCGATTCTGGTAATGCGCCTAAGTTAGTTAAGTTTTTCCGCAAGCTACCTTTAATGACTGGAATTTTTGTCGATCTATTGCGGTTATATTTGCTTAAGCCAATTGATGCGGAATCCTTGAGAGGAACAGTTCGTTAAAATATTAAGGTATTGAGCAGATAACATTTATCAATAGTTAAGGGTTTGGGAATACCGAACTCTTTTAAATATATACTGCTAAGATCGAGTTATCAAGAGCAAATTTAAAGTTTACAGACTCATGGATTCTACTCAAGAAATTACGATCAAAGTTAGTCCAGAAGTTGCTTTTGCTTACCGAAATGCAACCGAACAAGAAAAAAACCGACTTCAAGCTATTGTGACTCTATTTCTCGATCAGGATGCTTCTAATAATAATGATTTATTAGGAGTAATTATGAATCAAATTAGCGATCAAGTGCAAGAGCGAGGATTAACTCCAGAAATTTTAGAGTCTATCTTAAATGAGTGAGTTAAGAAGATTTATTCTAGATAGTAATGTTATTATCAGTGCTTTACTTTTTAAAAAAAGTTTACCTCGTGAGGCATTAGATAAAGCAAGAAAGCAAGGAATAATCTTAATGTCACAATCGATTTGGTCAGAAATAAGCGAGGTTATAGCAAGACCTAAATTTAATAAGTATCTCTCTATTCAAGAAAGGCAATTATTTTTATTAGTTTTTGAGCAAGCAGTTAAATTTGTTGATATTAAAGAAACTATAAATACTTGTCGCGATCCCAAAGATGATAAATATTTAGAGTTGGCAGTGAATGGAAAACCTGAATGTATTGTAACTGGCGATCGAGACTTATTGGTATTACATCCATTTCGAGAAATT
>JBCDEP010000061.1:0-32119 GCA_039179675.1 Cyanobacteria bacterium P01_G01_bin.67 | reverse complement strand
GGAGCAATGTTGGCTGACTCAGGAGTTTCAATCGTCAGTTGATCTCCAGACTGAGTAAAGTCTAGTTCGAGAAAACGTTGTCCCATATCAAAAGAGTGAGTCACTGCACCAAAGCTAACCAGGGAAACCCGATCAATATTTTGCCCTTCTCCTACTGTCGCCGTTAGAGATGATGCCCAATCCATCGCATCTGTTTCACTAGTGAGAGTGGGACGCTCTGCGAGATTTCCTTGGTCATCGTAAAGATAAGCAGGTCGATAAATTTCACTGCTTAATGCTTCACTGTCAAAACCTGGTGTCGTTCCGCCAGCAGTTAGTACCGTACCATCAGGTAATAGTAGAGAAGTTGAATGATAAAGACGGGGTGCTGCTGCACTATCTACTACTGTCCAAGTATTAGTGTCAGGGTCCCAAATTTCTGCGGCATAGGCTACACCAATAGCCTCATTATTTCGGCGACTGCCACCTGAAACAAAAACCGTACCATCAGGTAATACTGTTGAATCTCCATAAACTCTGCGGTAATTAGTTGTTCCAGCTGAACTTATTACAGGGGTTTCACCGTTTATATCAATGATGGAAGCTTCAGTTCCCCATCCTCCCGTTTGCAGGATTTTGCCCTGGTCATACATTACTGCTGTACTAGTTATTCCGATACTGCTGCCATCAAAGGTACCAGCTGGTGTAATACTGCCGTCGCCATTAGGGTCGAGGTAATACATATCATCTCCAGTCATGCCAAATACTTGACCATTAGGTGCAACCCAACTGCGAGGATACCACCACTGGGAGCGTTCATTACTGTAAATTTCAGAACTGGTTGCTCCATTAAGCCAGGAAGATCCTTGATCGGCAGTATAAATTTCTGGAGTAAAGACACCATTAACTTGGTTGGCATCACGTCCTCCTTGAAGCAGAATCCGTCCATCGGTCAAAGTTGTCATGGTCGGATACCAACGAGCTGCCAGTAAATCACTACCTTCGGGAAGCATTGTTACTTGTCCCGTGCGATAGTCGTAAATATGAACTAAATCATTCCCCGCATCGCGATCGCCCTGTACAGCTCCCCCAGCGATCAACATTCGCCCATCAGGCAACAACATCATCCCCGAGCAAAAGGCGTTATCTACGGGATGAGACATATTGAGTACGTTAAAGGCACTTTCTGTAGTACCTTGTTTGGGATCCCAAATCGCAAATTTGGTGTTACGCTGATCTCCATCTTGCCTAAAATTAGCATCTAATCCGTAGGTCAATACTTTTCCATCAGGGGTTAAGCCTGCATGAATTGCTACTGAAGGCCAATCAATCATCTCAGAAAAATTACCTTCAGGAGCTAGTCGATCAGAGCTAGCAAAAGACCAATTGAGAATATCGTGGATATTACTTGCATCACCAGTTGCTGCACTAAAACCAACCCTGGCGCGATCGCCTACTAGATCAGTTAAATTGATTGTTGCCGTCAGGATAGCTGTATGAGGTTTGGTAGCTGTATCCGAGAGGAATACCTCAAGTTGATTGGTCACTCCGTCATAATCAATCCAGGCATTGAGAGCTTGTCCACTATTAAGATCAAAGGGAGCATTGGCGTTAACCAAAGCATTATTAGAATCGCCGTTAAGCAGTAGGGAAATATGATTGCTATTAGGATCTGCCACATCTTGATTGGTATCAAATTCAATGGCAATACTTTGTCCAATACCTTGATAACCAACGCCGCTATTACTACTTCCTAAAGCATCATCTCCATTGTAATCATTCTGGAGTATAAAGGCAAAGCCAGCTGCGCCATTAGTTCCTCCCTGAATTTGAAATTGAAATTGTGTCGAGAAGGAAGTGTCATCATTTACTTTAATTGGTTCATCAAAGAAGGCACTACCTCGGCGGTTAGTTTTATTAGTAGTTAAGCGCAAGCTATCATTAGCTTGACCTGCGTTACCGTTAAAATTTAGCTGACTAACATCTGCGAAGTCTTCAAAGTCAATGATGGATTCTAGTTGTGTTAGATCATTGGCAGCAGGAATCAAACTGGAGTTAGAAGTAAGTTCCCAATTGAGAATATCGTGATTGTTGACTCGACCACCTGTGGCAGCACTAAAGCCAAAAAATGCTTGTTCTCCAACTACCCCAGCCAGATCAATGTTCAAAGCCAATAAAGATGTCTCAGGCTTGTTAAGACTATCAGCTAGATAGACCTCTAATAGATCACTCTCGCCATCATAATCAATCCAGGCAGTAAGCAAATTACCACCATTAAGGTCATAAGCTGTATTGGCAGCAGCTAAAGCGTTACGAATGTCGCCGTCTTGTAAAACGGAAACCTGATTATTGCTATCATCCCAATTAGAATTAAAGAAAGAATCAAATTCAATAGCAATGCTTTGTTCAATACCCTGATAGCCTAAAGCTCCCCCATGTCCCCCTAGTGCAGCTAATTCTCTTGAATCATTTTGCAGCACGAAGGTAAAACCATCAGCACCATCAGTACCTCCTGAAACTTGGAACTGAAATTGAGTTGCAAAGGAAGTATCAGCGTCAATAGCTAAAGCTTGTTGGTAAAAAGCAGTTCCCCGTTGTCTATTTTCGGTGGTGGTTAAGCGCAGTGCATCGTTAGCTTGAGCAGCATTACCATTAAGAGTTAATTGATCAACATCTGCGAAGTTATTGTAATCAATGATGACTTCTTGATTACCATCACCAATTGCTAGTACAGAATTATAATAATTTTGCTCACTATTTGTAATAATATTGGCTTCAATCTTGCCTGTAGTTATTTCTAAATCCCAATCACCTCCTAAATGACTGCTCCCAGTTAAGTTATCAGAAGCAGCAATATCTGCATTGGTCAGCTGGCTAAAATTGGTAATAAAATCATTACCTGTGATTCCCTCTCCAACACTACAGCCATAAAGTAGAATATCTCCATGTTCCGCTAGAGAATCAGACCACCTTTGGAAATTTGTCCCATAGCTATTTAGGTTATCAGTATTAACCTCAGTTGAACCTAGTTGTAATCTGCCAGACTGACCATGAGAAATGATGTGAATACTGTCTACTTCTGAGTAATTAGCTAATACTTCTGTAATCTGCTCAACTCCGTCACGAGTAGAGTCAAGGATCATTAATTCTGTATTATCTATACTAGAAATCAAGCTCTGATAATTGTCTATGTTGGCATCAATAAAAACAATATTTGAGCTACTTGATATCAAGGACAAAGAATCAGATTCAGTAATAATAGTCATATCAGGGCTGATTGATAATTTATAAAAGTGTTTTATAGGTGTAATCACTTATAAACTAACATCGTTTTTTATTGACTATTTTGAATATTTATTGAAATACAACTATTGAATAGCTTTATAAAATGTGTCTAAAGTATGAATATTTTTAAGCAAAGATGAACTTGGATAATTGAGAGCTAAATCTTGACCTAATTTACAAGAAAAGAGGAGGGTATACAAAGTTCTGATAAAATTTTGATAAAAGAAATTAGCTAAATCTTTATACGATTATTTTTCGCAGATAACAGCTACCCTGTGTCGAATATTTATATTAAATATTTTAGATCTGATGATTCTTTTTTAACTATAGCTATCTAATTAAATAGGCAAAATAAGTTGTAAAATCCTTATTTTATAATCTAGGAGTTATAACTTGAAACTTAATCTCTGTCTGATTTATTTTGCGTTTAAAAATTGTGAACACAGTAAGAACATGGTCTTCGACCATCAAATGTTTATCGATGAAAAACCAGAATATTATTCCTTTGCTAATAAAACTCAGAACATGACTGGAGAAGAAGTATTGGTAATGTTTACATTTTCAGCATAAAAGTTAAAGTCCTGATCGATCTAAAATTCCAACTAAAATTCCAACCATGTCTGTGCGATCGCATAATTGAGCAGCGATCCTGACAATACTGATTCAATCTCCAAGATCGTCCCCGATTAATTAGGACTGATTGCTGGAGCTTGCAGAGCTTCGAGGTCACTAAACTGAGCTGCTTTAATGGGAGCAACCATTTCTACTGCTGCCTTCTTCGGTTTCTTTTTGCCTACAGGAGGAATTTCTAATAGATCCCGAGATCCAGTAATACCCTGACCGATAAACAAGAGTAATGCTAAACAGTTAAGAACTATATGAAGATTCCGCATTGCTAGACTGCGATAGATATCATCCAAAATAGCAATTGAAAGAATCATCAGGAGAGATACTGCGATTCCATAATAATAATGAGACCAATACCACTCTTTTGATAACCGCCACACACCGTCTTGTTGACCAAGAATAATTAATCCCATTCCCGTCATCGTGGCAAAAATCCCCCGCCAGAGTTTCGGTTTAGCCTTTAACAGTAAGATTAGCGATGCCAGAGTAGCGACAAATAATAAAATAATTAAAATTGCTTTAGGATTATTTTTGACCCAGAGATTACCTTTGATAAAGCTTTTAAAAACAATTGAATAGGCGATCGCAATTAAGGAGGCAATAACCACGCTAGCGGCTAACCAACGACCAACCTGAACATGTTCTCGACCCACAACTGGGGGAATTTTACTTTTGCCTTGTTTACTTTGTAAACGACGCTGGCGAGTCTGCCAGGCAAAATTGGTGACAATACCCACCATCGGAAAGACAAATGCTACCACTAAAGCAGGATGAATCAAGGCATATAAATCTTGCTTACCCAGATGAGTAAAAGCCAGATAACTCTGGGGTTCAATTAAGCTCCATGCATCTATATTCATGGTATTCAAATAATAATTTGATGTTATTTTAGGCTGTTTTGCTGAAAAATTTTCAATCTCTTCTCAGCAAGTTAAAACAGAATTATTAAAATCAGCTGAATTCTCCTTAAAGTTAAAATGCACCACCAGATCCAAGATCCTGCTTCTAATTTAGATAATGTATTGGTAATTATTCCTGTACGTAACGAAGAAGTAACAATTGGGGCTGTGATTAAACAACTATTCGAGTTTAGTTTAACTAAAATTCGGGTGGTAGACAATGGCAGTAACGATTGCAGTGTTAAAGTTGCCCAAGAGGCTGGCGCTGAGGTGGTATACGAACCTCGGGAGGGTTATGGACAAGCTTGCTGGAGTGGGTTGCAAGATATTCCTCAGGAAATTGAGTGGATTTTATTTGCTGATGGTGATGGTAGCGATGATTTTAGTTGCTTACCTCATTTTTTTAGTTTAAGGACTCAGTTTGATCTGATTTTAGGCGATCGCCGTGCTACTCCTCAAGGCAAAGCGGTAATGACTCCCATCCAGCATTTTGGCAATGGTTTAGCTAGTTGGTTAATTGATCTGGGTTGGGGGCATAAGTATCATGATTTAGGACCATTAAGACTGATTCGCCGCACCTCTATAGAGCAAATAGGGATGCAAGATCGTGGTTTTGGCTGGACAGTAGAAATGCAGGTCAGAGCAGTGGAGGAAGGACTAAAGATTTCTGAGCTTCCCGTTAACTATCGTCCTCGACAAGGAGGCAAATCTAAGATTTCAGGAACCATCTCAGGCAGCATTCAAGCAGGAATAATTATTTTGAGTACTTTGGGCAAACTCTATCTATTTCCCAGAGAAGGGAAAGGGGAAAGGGGAAAGGGGAAAAGGATAAATACAAGTAACAATGTGTTTTTATGGTTAAGTACTCTTTGTCTGCTAATGGGAGCAGTGATGATGCTGCCATATGGAGATTTTCGTCAACCAACAACAGTAATTAACTTCGGTTATGGTTTGGCGCTGATGGAACTAGGGTTTATCTTGTCTTGGAGACTTAAATCATTATCTTGCTGGTGGTTTTGGCTAGTAGTAATCACCACTCGGGTGATTGTTTTAGGGATGTATCCAGGGAGTGATATCTGGCGCTATATTTGGGAAGGTCAGATCCAAACTCTAGGTTTTAATCCTTATGACTTGGCTCCCAATGCTCAAGAGTTAACGCCATTTCGTACTGAATGGTGGTCACAAATTAATCATAATTGGGTCTCTGCAATCTATCCTCCCCTCTCTCAAGTAGGGTTTCGCCTGCTGGCGACTATCTCCCCCAGCGTTATCTTTTTTAAAAGTAGCTTTGCGATCGCCGATTTGATGACTTGCTGGCTGTTAACCACCAGATTTAGCTATCCGCAAACTATACTTTATGCTTGGAATCCTCTAGTTATCTATGCTTTTGCTGGAGGTGGACATTATGACAGTTGGTTTATCTTACCTCTAGTAACGGCTTGGATTCTAGGAATACCAGGGAATCAGAACCAAACGAAGAATAAACCTCAATCATTACCCGACAACAATTCCCATCGCAAAAATCTGCTTAGAGCCTGTTTAATCGGTATTAGCATTGCTATCAAATATATTTCTTTGCCAATTCTCGGCTGGCTTAGCTGGATTGCCTGGCGTAAAGCTAACTGGAAAACGGCAATCTTAATTATGATCTTCGGTATGCTGCCCTTTTTGCTTACTGCTCTCCTATTTTGTGACACTAATTCTTGCCATTTAGTGCCGACAGGCTCAGGATTTGTTAAACAGGGACGTATTGCTGAATTCTTCCCTTACTTTCTTGCCAAAATTTGGCATGGTTCAACAACAACAAACAGCATCTTTGCTCCTGTTTTAGGTTTAGCGGCGATCTCTCTTTTAATTACAGCTATCAATCTGCAACAGTTTGCTCTTGGTTGGTTTGCTTCACTGTATCTGATTTCTCCCATTATTCATGTCTGGTACCTTACTTGGATTATCCCTTTTGCTGTCGGCACCAATAATTGGGGAGTGCGCTTGCTGAGCTTGAGCGGCTGCATCTATTTTATAATTCCCTATCACGGCTATCAACGAAATTTAACCGATCTTGAAACCTGGTTATTATGGCTACCTTTTATTGTCGGTTATGGCTGGAGCTTATCAATGAACAGTGAACAATGAACAGTCAGACAATTGATCAGGCAATACGAAATAAGAAAATTAAAAAAATCTTAACGATGTTCCACTGAAGAATTTATAGTAAGAGCAGAGATTAATTTTTAAGATTAAACAGCATTATGAAAGCAATTACTATTTTGGGTTCAACTGGTTCGATTGGAACACAAACCCTGGATATTGTGACTCATCATCCAGACCAGTTTCGAGTAGTCGGTTTGGCAGCAGGTAATAACGTGACTCTGCTGGCAGAACAAATTCGTACCTTTAAACCTGAAATAGTAGCCCTAGGTAATGAAACTAAGTTAGCTGAATTAAAGGAGGCGATCGCCGATTGCGATTATCAGCCTCAGATATTAGTGGGACAAGCAGGTATTTGTGAGGTTGCTCGTTATGGAGAGGCAGAAAGTGTTGTAACGGGTATTGTGGGCTGTGCGGGTTTATTACCAACTATTGCGGCAATTGAAGCAGGGAAAGATATTGCTCTGGCGAATAAGGAAACCTTAATTGCTGGTGCCCCTGTAGTTTTACCTTTAGTCAAGAAACATCAGGTTAAATTGCTACCTGCTGATTCAGAACACTCGGCAATTTTTCAATGTCTGCAAGGGGTTCCTGATGGTGGTTTACGACGGATTATTTTAACTGCATCTGGCGGTTCTTTTCGTGATTTACCTGTAGAGAAATTAAGCTCGGTAACGGTGCAGGATGCGTTGAAACATCCCAACTGGTCGATGGGACAAAAAATTACTATCGATTCTGCAACTCTTATGAATAAAGGTTTAGAGGTAATTGAGGCACACTATTTATTTGATCTTGATTATGACTATATCGATATTGTGATTCATCCCCAGAGCATTATCCATTCTCTGATTGAAGTTCAGGATACATCTGTCTTAGCTCAATTAGGTTGGCCCGATATGCGTTTACCCCTACTTTATGCTTTATCTTGGCCAGAGAGAATTTACACTGATTGGCAACAGTTAGATTTAGTTAAAGCAGGAGATTTAACCTTCCGTGAGCCAGATCATCAAAAATATCCCTGTATGCAATTAGCCTATGCTGCGGGTCGAGCAGGAGGCTTAATGCCAGCAGTCCTCAACGCTGCTAATGAGCAGGCTGTAGCTTTATTTCTCAACCAAAAAATTGGCTTTTTAGATATTCCCCGTTTGATTGAGACAGTTTGCGATCGCTTTAGTAGTCAAAACACTGCTAATCCTAGCTTGGAAGATATTCTTGCGGCAGATCAGTGGGCACGACAAGCGATCTTTGATGTTTAATATTTTATAGTCGTTCTAGCTAATTTTCTGATCCTCTAAGTTATTATTTTGGGGGAATAGGGAATAGGGAATAGGGAATAGGGAATAGAAAACTGCCGTAATCATCTGGGTGATAAGCCATAGTAGGCTGGTTCAAGTTGGCGCTGTAATTTTTGGGGAACTACGGCGAAGAAATTGTATCCTGTTTTTTTCTCTACTTCATTTACGGATACAATATAGTCTTGCCAGTCTGTGTTTAATACTTCCTCTGTGTTAGGTATCCAGACAGCAAGGGTCTCCGTATTGTCGATTGTCAGCTCCTCACTTGGTCGGTCTAAAATAAGAATCACCTTCCAAGTATATTCAGGCACTACGACCTTGCTCTGAGCAATTTTTTCAGCAATGCCATTTCCTCCCGCAACTACATAAAGTTCTTTCCCCTGAGCAACTAAATCTCGACTATACTCTTCTAATTCTCGCCAGACTTCCCGATTATTACTGGGAGATTGCGGCATCATGTTCGTCATCACAAAAGTGCTGCTATTATCTAGTCTACTTTGAGTGCGATCGCCACTAGGGACGAGGTGTCCACGGTCATAGCCACTACCCCGATAATCCTGGGGTCTGACAGCATAGCAATCAGCAGGCAGATTAGCATCGGGACGGAAATCATCAGATCTTTCGGTTCTACCGAGCCAATTGCGGTCAAGTTGCCAACTAACCCAGTTAGCTATCCCTGCTTGACAGTTATATGACAAAGCATATTCTGGTTTTTCCATTAAATAGTTGTTGAGGCGATCGCCAGCTCCACTAGGATTACCATACTTGAGATGCACATTCTGGGTGATTGATGTGGAACAGCTACATAACAACAACATCAAACCCAAGATCGAGAAAGAACATAGCTTAGGGATGATTAATTGTAATTTCACAGCCGTTGGGAGATACATCACAGTAACTATACTTTTGCCAATTAAGTTTAATCTAAATCAGCCTATTCAGCGCCCTCAATCGGTGCAAAACCTTGACGTTGAATATTTTCCGTAACCACACGAGGATCTAAAAACTGTAGTAGATAGTCTGGTCCCCCTGCTTTAGAACCCACTCCAGAAAGTTTAAAGCCGCCAAAAGGCTGGCGTGCCACAATCGCACCTGTAATATTACGGTTAATATAAAGGTTGCCAACTTCAAACTCCCTAGATGCCTGTTCGATATGTTGCGGGGTACGGGAATATAATCCACCAGTAAGAGCATAATCAGTACCATTAGCGATCGCTATAGCCTGCTCAAATGTATCTGCTTTGATCACTGCTAACACAGGACCAAAGATTTCTTCCTGGGCAATAGTATGTTCTGCGGTAACGCCACTAAAGATAGTGGGAGGGACATAATAGCCATCGTCAGGGGTGGTAACTTCCAGAGCTAGCGTACTTTCCTGTTTTCCTTGAGCAATATACTCAAAAATGCGATCGCGGGCATTAGGGTCAATTACAGGACCCACCTGCATACTCGGATTATCCGCTGCCCCAACATTAAGAGATTTAGTTGCCTCAACTAATCGAGTCAGAAAAGCATCGTGTACCGTGTCTGCTACAATTACTCGCGAACAGGCAGAACACTTTTGACCACTATAGCCAAATGCCGACTGGACGACTCCCGCAACTGCCTGGTCTAAATCGGCACTCTCATCGACGATGATGGCGTTTTTCCCTCCCATTTCAGCAATTACTCGCTTGAGGTGTTTTTGCCCTGGCTGGAGTTTGGCTGCTGCGGCATAAATTTGGCAACCGACTTCTCTCGAACCAGTAAAAGCAATTACATGAGTATCTTTGTGTTCCACTAAATAGGTGCCTACTTCAGAACCTTTTCCTGGAACATAGCTCAATACTCCTGGTGGAATACCAGCTTCTAATAGAATCTCCGTTAGTTTTGCCGCAATCACCGAAGAGGTTGCCGCAGGTTTTAAGAGCGTACAGTTACCTGTAACTAATGCCGCAACGGTCATGCCAGTGGCGATCGCAAAGGGAAAATTCCAGGGAGAAATTACGACTGCAATTCCCTTGGGCTGATAGAAATAACGATTATTTTCCCCTGCCAAATCATAGTTTTTCCCTGCCGCTAATCGTTCCATTTCCGCAGCATAGTAACGACAAAAATCAATTGCCTCCGATACTTCCCCGTCTGCTTGAGGAATGATTTTACCCACTTCAAGACAGATCCAAGCATTTAATTCATGCCGTCGTTGCTCCATTAAATCAGCCGCTTTACGGAGAATATTGGCGCGATCGCTCACAGCAGTATTTTTCCAAGATTTAAAAGCTGTTTTTGCGGCCACCATCGCCTGTTCTGCTTGCTCTACGGAGATTTGCCCTACTTTACCTACTAGTTCCGTGGGGCGGGAAGGGTTTAAAGAATCGAGATAGTTATTGGTTTCAGTGTATTCCCCATTAATAAGGGGTAAACAAGTCTTGCCCAGCTCTTGTTTAACTTTTATTAGCGCCTGTTCAGCTGCGCTACGTTTTGCTGTATCAGCGTAATCGGTATCAGGAGCAGGATCAAATTTATTAGAGTTCTCCACATGTCGCTGATGGACATCTGTGACTACAGGAGGGGCAATCAATTCCTCAATTGGCTTATTTTCCTGATTTTGCCGAATAAAAGAGCTATTTGCCGTATTTTCTAGCAAACGACGAATGAGGTAAGCCATTCCTGGTAATAATTTGCCATAGGGAGAATAGACTCGCACTCGATGACCCCGCTTAACTAAAGCCTGAGCTAGTTTGTCCCCCATGCCATAAAGTACCTGCATTTCCCAGCGACGGGCAGGAATTTCTAGAGTTTCAGCGATCGCACAAGCTAATGCCTGAGAACGGACGTTGTGACTCCCAATAGCGGCATAAAGATATTGATGATTTTCCAGCAAGAGCTGGGTCATGCGCTCATAATTAATATCTGTGGCTGCTTTCTGGTTATATACGGGTTGTGACCAGTGATTTTGCTCCGAGGTAATAGTTTCTTGATCCCAATATGCCCCTTTAACCAGCCTCACCGTGACGGGATTACCTCTGGTTTTTGCCCATTCAATTAAATTTTCTAGATCCTGATAAGAATCTCGCAGATAAGCCTGAAGCGTTATTCCCAAGTCTGTTCGCTGGCGAAATTCCTCCTCCAGCAGTAACTCCTGAAGAATTTGGAGTGTGAGATCCTTATAACGATACTGTTCCATATCAAAATGGATTGCCGCACCTAGTTCTGCCGCTCTTCGTAGTAAAATTCTAATGTGATCGCTAACTTTGGCTTTACTACCTTGGGGGTCTAAGGGATCGAACTGAGAATAAAACGCAGTCAGTTTTACTGATACCTGCACTTGAGATAATTCTGCTCCCTCTGCCAGATCAATTCCCTCTTGACGTTTCCAGCCTTGGGCTTGTTGGGTCAACTGTTCAATTAATTCTAAATAACGGTGGAGATAGTCTTCGGCTTCGGCTTCGGTAATGACTGCTTCTCCCAACAAATCGATAGTAAAGGTCATGCCTGATTTACGCAGACGTTCGATGGTTTTGATGACCTCCGCTATGTTTTCTCCTGCAATATATTTATACGCTAGGGTTTCAACCGCCTTGGTAATAGTCGCGGCAGCTGTTTGAGCAGGAAAAGAATCAGGATCGCTAAAGTTAAGAATACTTTTAAGAGCATTAGGCAACTCTACGGCTTCGGCACTCATATACTGCTGAAAATGGTTGGCAATTTCGGCTTTACTCTGGAGTGCAGGTATAGCATCAATAAAGCGGAACATTTGTACCCTTAATCCTGGGTTTGCCATTGTCCAATCCAAAACTTTATCATCCCAGCGCATCTGTTCTCGCACCCGATTGAAAATATTCGGCTTTTCTCTGGTGCTTTTGATTAATTCTCGTGCGATCGATTGAGTTTTGACTTCATAACGGCGATCTAATTCCAATTTATTGGCTTGAGCTACCACTGTGTAAATACTCCTGATGATATGGGGACTTGAGATGTAATCACCTTAATTATTTAAGCAAAAATTGCTGGTTATTCGCCTCAAAGTAACTAGCTTCTTCAACAAATATTTATTTTAATCCCCTGTTCGACACCCAAATTATGTTAAAAGCGCTTCAATCATCAAACTTGATGCTCTTAATTTAATGGCACTGTCTCGTTTTTTTCAAGGACGAGAGAAGCAGACTGTGAAATAACAAAAAAATACACAACCGCCAAACAAAGTCGACGAGAAATTAGATTATGTCTGTTTAGAGCCAGATACTGAAACGATCGCCCATAGCATCTAATCTGGCTTAAATTTGAAACTAACAACGTTAAGATTAATAGATGTAATGTTAGCGATTATCAGTACTTGATGCTAAATTCACGATGTCGGCATTAACTTATCTATAGGAATAAATATTTATGGTTAACCAAATTTCTAATCTAGAAGTAGACGATGCACAGGCTATTGAAGAGTTGATTGAAGATAATTCTACTCATCAAGAAGTGATCGAAACCGTAATTTCTAGTCTCGATCAAGACAATACTGCTATGGTCAGCCACAGTGATGAGGGCAGCTTATGGAAGTTTAAGTATGGCAGTGTCGAAGTATTTGTCCAGCTGACGGGAGAAAGCGACGACGATCTGTTAACGGTTTGGTCAAGTCTGTTACAGTTACCTGCTAATGATGAACCTGGATTGATGCGTCGCTTATTGGAAATGAATTGGACAGGTACTTTTGAAACCTGCTTTAGTATTCATGATGGGAAAGTGATGATTTCAGCTCAAAGAACCGTTGCCGATATGTATCCTGGGGAAATTTCTCGCTTGATTACTTTGGTGGCTAATCTGGCTGACGATAATGACGATCCTTTAAAAGAGGAATTTGGTGGTTCGTAATTAGACTAATCTACTAATAATCATAAATATTAGACCCAAGTAGACTTAGAGCTAAACAAAGTTGGCATTTAGCGATCGCTCGTGCCTGAATCTGCCATTCCTCTATTGTGGTAGCTGACAAGACTAGGGCGGCATATAATATTTAGCTCTGATCGAGATCTTATCGAAACTATGCCGCGATTAGCGCAATCATATAAGGTGTCTGATGCTGCGGCTAACTTACGAAAATCGAATTATTGGATAAAACTTACCAATTACCCCAGACCACGAATCTAATCCACTCGGGTTTAATGATCTCTCTAGAAACCCATCCCGATCTCTCTTTACATAGTTCTTGCACCATGCCAAAAATAGACTCCCATTGTGAGGATTCGTCTATTGCTGCTTGCTTTATTTTGTCTAAATGAGGATATATTTCTGACCACAGCGCATAGGTATGACCAATATTACCCTCACCATATTGTTTGATAAACTCTTCATTTCGCTTTACTTCATCAGCAACATATTGGCAGCAATTTTTGGGAACTCCTCGATTAGCAAAGTAAGGATTATCGCAGGGATGTTTGGTTAAACCAAATAATATGTTAGCAATATCGTCTCCATGAAGCATCAATCGTTCTAAATTAATCACCCCACTCCATGATTGATTTTTTGTTTTTAGAGCATCCTCCCAAGCAACTTCAACCCATCCATCAACCCAATAAGGCATATCAAATAACTCCATAAAATAAACTTAAAGTGATTAGCAAATCAACAAATAATAATGACCATCTGCTAATCCTATTGTCATCAAAGATACAGAAAAAATTTTCCTGATTTACCATGAACCGATAAACTTGAAGTTGTTTATCCCTTTCGATGAGTATTAGATTTTCCTAATTTTGAAATTGGCACTAATTAATCTGGTGTAGCAATTTTTTAATAATACAAGTTTACTCCAATATAACAAGATAAATCATGACAGCAACTACGACTCGTTTCCCCATAGATTTAGGTGCCTACAAGCCTTTAGCTTTAGATCCTAGTAAACCGACTCTAACCGATGAACAGAGAGCAACTTTAAAAGCTAATATTCAACTTTGCCGTGAAGCGATCGTTTTCTTTACTGCTACTGGTGCTGCTAGAGGAGTTGGCGGTCATACGGGCGGTCCTTTTGATACTGTGCCTGAAGTGATGATTCTCGATGCTTTTTTCCGTGGCGCACCAGATAAATTTGTGCCGATCTTTTTTGATGAAGCGGGACATCGTGTTGCGACCCAATATTTAATGGCAGTACTCAACGGTGATTTGCCCCAAGAGAATTTACTCAACTATCGGGGTGCCAATTCCAAACTACCTGGACATCCTGAGTTGGGTTTAACTCCTGGGGTTAAGTTTAGTTCTGGTCGTTTAGGTCATATGTGGCCCTATATTAACGGAGTGGCATTAGCTAATCCTGGCAAGGCAATTGTTTGTTTGGGTTCTGATGGTTCGCAACAAGAGGGTAACGATGCAGAAGCGGCACGATTAGCAGTGGCGCAAAACCTCAACGTGAAGCTATTTATCGATGATAATGATGTCACAATCGCTGGGCATCCTTCAGAATATCTCAAGGGTTATGATGTAGCTAAAACCTTGACTGGTCATGGTTTAGAAGTTAATGAAGGTGATGGCGAGGATATTGATTCTCTGTATAGCCGCATGTGTGCAGCAGTAACGGGAAATGGTCCTGTGGCTTTAATTAATAAGCGACCCATGTGTCCTGGAATTGAGGGCATTGAAGGTTCGACTCACGGACATGATGTCATTGCTGTCGATAAAGCGATCGCTTATCTGGAACAACACGGACAGGTTGCAGCGGCAGACTTTCTCAAAAACATCACTAAACCTAGTAATGATTATCAGTTCTTGGGTGTTAGTGATAAGCTCGGTTCTAACCGTAACGTCTTTGGTGATGCGGTAGTTTCTGTCCTCGGAGAAATGAGTGACGCTGAACGGAAAGAGAAAGTTATCTTTATTGATAGTGATTTAGAAGGTTCCTGCGGGTTTAAAAAAATTCACGATGCCTATCCTGATGTTTTCATTCCTTCGGGAATTATGGAACGGGGTAATCTTTCGGCAGCGGCTGGTTTTGGCATGGCTGAAGCTAAACAGGGTGTCTTTGCTACCTTTAGTGCTTTTTTAGAGATGTGTATTTCTGAGATCACTATGGCAAGGCTCAACAAGTCTAATCTTCTCTGCCACTTCTCCCATGCAGGTATCGACGATATGGCAGATAATACCTGTCACTTCGGGATTAACAATATGTTTGCCGACAATGGACTAGAAGATGGTTATGAAACCCGTCTTTACTTTCCTGCCGATGCTAATCAAATGAATGCCTGTGTTAAACAGGTATTCCATAATCCTGGGATGCGTTTTATTTTCTCCACTCGTTCTAAAGTACCAATCATTCTTGACGATGCTGGTAACGAATACTTTGGTGGCGACTATACCTTTACTCCTGGCAAAGACGAAGTCATCCGTGAAGGTGACGCAGGTTATATCGTTAGCTTTGGGGATGCTCTATATCGTTCCTTAGATGCAGTAGAACGTCTCAAACAAGAAGGGATTAACGTTGGTTTAATTAATAAAGCTACGCTGAATGTCGTTGATGAAGATATGATGGCAAAAATTGGCAAAGCCCCCTTTGTAATGGTGGTAGAGTCTTTTAACCGTCGTACAGGTTTAGGTAGCCGCTTTGGTTCTTGGTTGCTAGAACGCAACTTTACCCCCAAGTATGCCTATCTTGGAGTACATGAAGAAGGTTGTGGTGGACTTTGGGAACAGTTCCCCTATCAAGGTTTAGATCCTGAAGGCATTATCAGTCATGTTAAAGGATTGATCTAGCTGAATCAGTGAGCAGTGATCATTGATCATTGTTCTATGTCTTTAACATACGTTAAGTCTAGTATCGCGTAGGGTGGGCATTGCCCACCTTATTTTATGTCTGATAGCCGATAGCTACAAGATAATAACCTTTCAATAAAGTCAATCCACATAGAGCGTATAATATCGAATGAGCTAATCAGGGACGATATATGAGTCAAGATAATATTCCAGATCGCCTTCTGCAAAGGATTGAAGAAGCGAAAGAACAACGACTCAAAGAGTTAGATTTAAGTTATAAATATGGAGTTAGTAATGATAAAAAGTTAACTTATGTTCCTGATGAGGTTTTTGAATTAACTCATTTAACTCAGATAGATTTAAGTAATAATCAACGATCAACTCTGCCAGAATCTATCACTAAGCTCATCAATTTAACCAGACTGGATTTAAGATACAATCAGTTATTAACTCTGCCAGAATCTTTCACTAATCTTCCCAATTTAGCTCAAATATATCTAAGTAATAATCGACTATCAATTCTGCCAAAATCCTTCACCAATCATCTCAATTCAACAAGGCTAGATTTAAGTAATAATCAACTATCAACTCTGCCAAAATCTTTCACTAAACTTATCAATCTAACAGGGCTAGATTTAAGTAATAATCAACTATCAACTCTACCAGAGTCTATTACTGAATTTACTAATTTAACAAGGATAGATTTAAATAATAATAAACTAGTAACTCTACCAAAATCTATTACTAAACTTACTAATTTAACAGGGCTAGATTTTAGTTTTAATAAATTGGCAACTCTACCAGAGTCTATTACTAAGCTTACTAATTTAACAGAACTAAGTTTAAATAATAATAAACTAGTAACTCTGCCAGAATCTATTATAAAGCTTACCAACTTAACTGGGCTATATTTAAGAAATAATCAAATAAAAAAAATTCCTAGTTGGCTTGCAGCTACTAAACTAAATGTAGAGACATCATTTCAATATGCGTCCAATTGTATCAATTTTGTACGGCAATCCCATTGAAGAGCCACCGTTGGAAGTGGTTAAACAAGGAAATCAAGCCATCCTTAATTATTACTCCCAAATAGCTGCTCAGGGAAAAGACTATCTCTACGAAGCTAAAATGCTGATTGTCGGCGAGGGGGGAGCAGGAAAAACTACTTTAGCTCATAAAATACAGGATAATAATTGCCCACTGCCTCACATTGATGATCGCACTAAAGGCATCACCATCAATACTCATGATTTTTCCATCTCAACTCAAAACGGAGGAACTCGCTCTTTTATACTCAATGTTTGGGATTTTGGTGGTCAGGAGATTTACCACGCTACCCATCGTTTTTTTCTCTCCAAACGTTCTCTTTATGTCTTGGTTGCTGACAACCGCGAAGATAACACCGATTTTAACTACTGGCTCAATATCATCGAACTTTTTGCTGGCGACAGTCCCATCATTATCGTCCTGAATGAAAAAGACGACTTACAGCGCACGACTTACAGCGCACGATTAATAAATCTGATTTGCGAAGTCGTTATTCTGACAGTCTTAAAGAAATACTGCCCGTTAACTTCAAAACCCAGGAAGAAATTGATAGTGACAAACGCCAACAACGCCTCAAACAAATTACTCAACTCATAAGCCATATTGAACATTGTGCGGCTTACCTCCCCCATATCGGTGAACCTATCCCTGCGCTTTGGGTTGATGTTAGAGATGCAGTAGAAAATGATGAGCGTAACTACATTTCTTTGTCAGATTTCGCTGAAATTTGCCACAAGCAAAAATTAACAGATGATCAAGACATTAATACTCTACTAGGCTATTTTCATGATTTAGGAATCATACTGCATTTTGATGATAATCCTTTATTGCGCGATCGCGTTATTTTAAAACCAGCCTGGGCGACTAATGCAGTTTATCAGATCCTTCGACAACGATTTAATCAAAGCTAAACAAGGTCGTTTTACCCGTAATGATTGCTCGAAGTTATGGAGGGATACTCGATATCAATACATGCATGATGTCTTAATTGAGTTGATGAAAAAATTCCTACTCGTCTATGAGATTGAGCAGACGGGTAACCTAATCGCCCCCCAAATGCTACCAAGAGATACACCGCAGTACTCTTGGCATGATAGTAACAATAGCCTAATGCAGTTTCGTTACGATCTTTTTATGCCCAAAGGTATTTTGTGGCAGTTTATCGTCATGATGTACCGTTACATCCCTAACCATGATTGGGTCTGGCGCAACGGCGTAATTTTAGTACGGGAAGGGACTGAAGTCGAAATCAGAGAAAATCTGTCTGACCGTCGTATTTACCTGCGCTTCTCAGGTACCAGTATTGCTGAGTTTCGCGCTATTATTTGCGATCGTCTGGATGAGACCAGCCAATCATACCATAATTTGGAATATTCCAAGATGATTCCTTGCCCATGTAGCGAGTGTAAGAGTTCTTCTGAACCAAATTTTTTCAATTTTCTTAAGGTAAAAAAACTTCGAGAAAAAGCAAAGAGGAATCCTAAAATATCTCATACTATTCAATGTATAGAAAGTGGGGAAAATATTCCCCTCTACCTATTACTTGAAGGCTTTGAGCGTCCCCATATCCCAGACAAACCTCTAGGGGATAACCGAGAAATTAAACCAGAATCAAATAAACCTCTAAAAATCATTAGAATCTTTTTAGCTTCTTCCTCCGAATTAAAAGATGATCGAGAACAATTTGAAATTTTTATTAATCGCACAAACAAAGAATATACAAAAGATAGTATTTTTCTAGAATTAATTTTATGGGAAGACTTTATTGATGCTATGTCTGCAACCCGTTTGCAAGATGAATACAACAACGCGATCGCAGGTTGTGATATTTTTGTGAGTCTTTTCCATACTAAAGTAGGTAAGTATACCGAAGAAGAGTTCTCAAAAGCCTATGAAACTTTCAAGAGTAATGACAAACCATTAATTTATACCTATTTTAAAGATGAACCAGTCAATATGAGTCAAATTACTCCTGATATTATGACTTTGCTCAATTTCAGGCAAAAACTTAGTATTTTAGGACATTACTATACTAATTACGCTGACATTAACAATTTACAGTATAAATTTGGTGCACAATTAAATAAAGTTCTACCTGGTCTGGTTGAAGAGTAAAGCGATCGCTATTAATACCCTCAAAGTCAGACAACAAGCGATCGCTTTAAATACTTAGATCTAAAAGCTTTAGGATTCAGACTCGATTAACTTTGCCAGATATTTATGATAATAGCAATTCATATTATTCGATAAGTGCAAAAGAAATACAGGACAGATTACCACTAAAACAAGTGGAAAAATAACTAAAAGGGGTATATCTAGGACTTCTAGCAAAAAATACCCAATCACCGACCCTAAAACAAAATAGACGAAACTTGGTATCTCATTATTCGAGGTAAAATTGCTCAGTTTCGATAGGATATTGGCATCTATTTCATTTTGTTTGGCAAATAAGTATTGTTTGGCTTTGGCTTTTTCTGTGGCGGAAAGGGATGATATTTCTTGGTTAATTTTCGAGTTAGTTTTGATTGCCACAGCCACATTGCTATAGGGCTTGGTGCGATTTTTAAAAATATCAGTCACATTGAAAATTTTGCTTTGCTTGAGGGATTCTAGCCACAAGTCTACTTGAGATTCCACTGGATCGTGCATTATTCTGACGAACGTTTAATTTCGGTTCAATATTAACGAGCAAAAATCCAGGGGTCAACAGTAACCCGCCCCAAACCGACGGACAGGGCTGGCATTGACTTTGTCAAATGCTGTCTTGATCATTTCTAATTAACTAATAGATGTACGCGATTAGCGATCACTCTCAAGTTAAACCACAGACGATCACCTTTGAGTTTACTTCAGCAAAGCTTCCCCAAGACGGAATATTTCCCGTGCATAGTCTGTCCAGATTTTCTGTATCCAATAGCAGAATACCCCTATCAAGGATTAGATCCTGAAGTCATCCTGAGCCATATTAAGGGGCTGATATATAAGCCTAGTTAGCAAAATAATTTTTTAAGATGGCTCAATTGTTCATCTTATTTGTTTTGTTGTCTAAAATACGAAAGGCAATAAGACAAGATAAATTATGATTGAATTTAATTAAAGTACTGCTTTGATTTTATCTGCTAATCGGATGGCTAAAGCCACTATTGTCAAGGTGGGATTGGCATAGCCTCCTGTCGGAAATACCGAACTTCCTGCTACAAAAAGATTATTGATGCCGTGAACTTGGCAATCTGGATTAACTACTCCATATTTTGGATTAACATGCATGCGAGTTGTGCCTAAGTGATGATAACCTGACAATTGTTGAAAATCTAGAGCCAGGGGCATCTCTTCTGGATAAAAATAACCTAGTCCAGAATATTCCAATTCTTGCTTTATAGTTGCGCTGATTCTATTTAAAGCATCAATTTCCTGACTTCCCAGCTGCCAATGTAACTCAATTTTTGATTGACCTAGACAATCTTTTTCGGAGTTTAGAACGACTCGATTGTTAGCTAAAGGAACTTGTTCTAGTTGACAGGTTAGTTTTAGGGCAGAAAATCTGGCTTTTTCCTCAGGTAAAAAAGACCATGTGCCTAAGGAAGGATTAGACAACAAACGATAAGTCTTCCAGAAGATTACATCGGTAATATATTCATGACCACTAAGAATGTTAAAAATATGATGAATAAGCTTATTGTGTATTTTTGCTTGAGCTGAATTATCTTTGATCGTTTCTAACGAGTTTCTCGCCTGTGCTAGATGTCCGTGAAAAGTCGGATAAAAATGTATCCCATGATTAGGAAGTTGTTGTTGAATTAATAATTGCGTTTTTAAACTAATTGCGCCCAAAATTGATGATTCATTGACAGAATGGATATCGTATAGTCGCGTTCGATTCAAGAATTGACGTGAAAAGGGAATAAATAATCCCAAGTCAACCTTGGGATGATCCATAAAAAAACGCCCGACAACATCATGTTGATTACCTAATCCCGATGAATTACGGCTATTTGAAAGTAGTAATAGTCTCGCATTTTCAATTCCTCCCGTTGCCAGAATAAAGATTTTGGCAAATACTTTAAATGTATTTCTGGCAATACTGCCGACAGTTATATTGGTTACATTTTGTCCAGCATCATCGGTTTCAATATTTAGTACAGTCGAATAAATTAAAGTTTTAATATTATTTGCCTGTTGAATTTTTTGGGGATAGTGACTTGTAAAGATAGAACTATGCCCAAAATGACTAATAGTTGTCTTCAGCTGCTGACTAGATTGAAACAATAATGGTGCATCTGGCTGCTGCCAATCTTCAATCTCATAGCTAAATCTACCTAACCCGCATACTTGATGTGCGCTACCGTAGTAGGGGTCTAAATCTTTACGTTTGAATGGCCAACCACTATTGGGAATCCCATTCCTTGACTCAAAATCTAGGCTGTCTAAAGGTAAGCATCGCCAACCAGCAGTTTTGCGCCCAACTGGCGCATTCCAGGAGTGGGCATTTCCTCCTAGTTGACGACGGCGAGAATCTTGGAGATTTGATTGATTGAGCGAAACAACTTTGCCTTCTGATAGGGATTGAATTGAGGAATCAAATTTCAAACCACCACTTTCAATGAGGATTACTTCAAATTTAGAATTAATAAATTCATTCGCAATAGTTATTCCCGCAGGACCACCACCAATAATGCAAACTTCTGTCCTCAAGCTTTGATTATCTGGTATGTTTCGCCCATCAAGTAGCATTGTTGTTGATACTTTCCTAATTTATGACTTTTTTCCACCACATTGTTGTAGTAAAAAAGATGATATCAATTATTGCATGTTATTACTGAATTAGATGTATATAAGAGTACCAATGAATTTGGAATAACTTAAGTGAACATACTTAAGTATTGGAAAAATTAATCAGAGAATAAGCTTGATTATTGCTATTTTTGCCCTCTCAGTTTATGAGATATCTCATAAATTAGATTTATCTCAGGTAAATGCCTGCATGTTACCAAAAGCTGACAATATTCCTCAATAGGCGCTTGAGGAATATCGATTTTAATTTGTGTAGTGCTGTAGCAATAGTGAAATAAGACCGCCTAAAATTACACTCTAGGCTAATCGCTGGCTATTTCAGGCGATCTTTGAGGTTATTTTAACAAAGCTTCCCCGCGACGAAATATCTCCCGTGCATAGTCTGTCCAGATTCCCTGTCCCCAATAGCGGAAACAGCTGGTTTCTAACAACATTACATATAACAGTGCTTCTTGGTAATCTTTAGTTTTAGTTACTGCTGCATCATTAGCAACTAAAGCATCATATTTTTGATGAAACATGGCACTAAGTTGATTCATCGGTTCTAATACATTTTCATAACCTTTGACCCAGCTTAAATCATCTGTCCAGGATGCTCCATCCATATGAAATTGATGATCCGTTGCTTGTAAATTGGCGATCGCCTGTTCTACTTTTTCGGGAGTGGCGGAGTCTGGATCTACTTCGCGCCAAATTTTATGTTGTCCCACAGCTTGGCAAGTAGGATAGTTATCAGGCTCAACTCCTGCGGCGGTAATTAATTCTAAATATTCGGTGCCGTTTAATCCCACAACCTGCTGATTATCCTTAATTTCATACCAGACAGGTTGAAAATCGCGGGCAAATTCATTCATCATCACTCCGCCATTTTCACCATCGGCAATTTGGCTGACGCAACTGGGTACATCAACTCCTCCCAACTGCTGTTTGCCTCTGCCTTTTGATTCATGATAGGGCTGCATCTGCGCTACTAATTTGGTATCTGAACCCTGGGTTTTAACTAAGGCAGTAATGCTAATGGTTTCTCCCCGAGAGTTACGAGCAACTAAACGGTTGGGTAGATATTTATCGTCGTGGTGAATACCTGAACCATCTAGTCTTTCTATTGAATGTTCCTGCACCAATAGCCAGCGATAACCGCACTCTTTTAATGCCTTGATATATTCATAGAGAGTATCAGGATGATTGGGCAAATGCATTTCTGGTGGAGAAAAGCCTTTAACTCTTTCTAGGGCATCAAAGCCAAAGATAGCTGCAAAGTAATGTTGCCATGCCTGAATGTGTAGTTTGAGATCGGGGATGGGGGTCGAGGGAATTACCGCGTGACTCCACATCGTGCCTAGCCATTCTACGTGGGGCTGATATTGAGCATCACAGGTGATTTTCTTCAGGTTATCCAAAATATCATGACGTCCCATTTGCTGGAAAGCCCACAGAAGATTTCCCGAATAGTCCAGCATGATGCGAGGATTACAGCCATTGGCAACTAGTTCAGGAATCCAGTCTCCCATCCGAGAATAGCACCAGGCAAAGACCCCTGCATTGTGATTATCGCCGTCGTGGGGATGCTCGAACATATATTGTAAGTTGGAGATTAGCTCCCCATTGGCGCCTGCGGGAATAGTCGGCTGATGCATGTGCAGCGCGCAGGCAAAACTAGCTTGAACATTCTCAAGATTGATTTGGGTGTTAGGTAGAAAGATCGGGCGATCGTGATTTACTGAAGTGGTGATGTCTGACTCCCAACCACAGATATTGGGTAAGCCATTAGTAACTATTTCTAAATTATGACGAGGCATTGTAGCGTTGGGCATGATAATCCTCTGAGATATAAGCAAATGATTTTATTTTATAAGTAGGTTAGGTGTCAGCATAAAAAATAAATTAACTTTCTGTGATTTATGAATATTTAAGAAATATTCAAGTTGTTTAAAGATTAAAAATTAGTGGGCATAAAGACTGAATGCCAAACCTATAAATATATACTTACCTTTAACCTCAACTGATAATTAGCGATGTGTCCTCGCGCCAAATCCCGTCCTCAAGCTAAGTCAAAGATTGAACCTGCTAAACTTTGGATATTGTTAGTGGGAGTCAATCAGTATCAGGATCAAAATAATTTATCATCTTTGCAATATTCTGCTTTAGATTGTCAGGGGTTGGGAGAAGCACTCAAAGAAGCCACTGCCACCTTTACGAACAAAGAAGTAATTATTCATCATGATTTTGTTAGCCTGAGTCCCCAATTATCAGAAGTGCAATCAAGTATCCAGCATATTCTGAGTTCTGTGGGAACTCAAGACACGATTTTATTTTATTTTTCAGGACACGGCATTTTAGAAACCAAGACTCAGCAGGTAGTTCTGTGTTTAACGGATACTCAAACCGAAGATTTGCTCGCCACAGGGTTACCTTTGAATACCTTGTTAACCCAGTTAAGTAGTTGTGCTGCTAGTCAACAATTAGTTTGGTTAGATGCTTGTCATAGTGGCGGTATGACTTTGCGGGGAACTGCCAACTCCTTAGCCGATCCTAGCTCGCAGCTAGTGGAAGTATTACGTCATCAGGCAGCCGAAAGTAAAGGTTTTTATGCTTTGTTGTCCTGCGATCAAACTCAACAATCTTGGGAATTTCCCGAATTAGGACATGGGGTATTTACCTATTACCTGATGCGGGGGTTAAGAGGAGAAGCCGCTGATGCTCAGGGCATAATTGAAGCGGATGCTTTGTATCAATATGTTTATCATCAGACTCTACGCTACATCGATAAAACTAATCAGCAAATCCGTCTGATCAATCAACAAAAAAGCAGTCGTGGGGAAAGTCAACTCCAGTCTGAATTTCCCCTCCAGACTCCCAAGCGGATTGTTGAAGGGTTTGGTAAAGTTGTACTAGGTAAACGAGCTGCTGGAGAAATAGACATTAGTCCTCGCCAAGCATTAGTAGTTGATGGTGGATTCAAAGCCAACCGCACTACCTTGGCATTGAGTCAAATCTTACAGAATACAGGAGATTTTAATTTAAGATATTTTCCGCAAACCAATGAACCTTGGTCAAAAGTTAAAGAGGCGATCGCTGCCTGTCTTAATGCCCAAGACGAAGTAAATACAGCCATCAGCACGGCTTTACTATACTTACGGGGTCAAATTGAAACTACGGACACAGGAGAATCTTGGTTACTATTGCAGGATGATATTTGTCTGTCTCGTTCTTGGCTGAGAAAGGTCTTACAGAACTCTCAAGCTAACCAGCAGATCGTAATTCTGGATTGTCCTGGTCAAGCTGGATTAGGAGACTGGATTGAGGATTTACAGTTGGCAACAGATCGTGGACAATGCTTGATTGCCGCTAACTCCTCCCTCGATTATCCACAACAATTTGCAGATACGGTATTACAAACACTGCAAAGCGATCATCACCAAGCAGGATTGCCCATCGCCGCCTGGATTAGCCAGTTACAAATTGCTTTGGCAGGAACGGAGATAACACCCCATGTCTGGTTATCTGGTACCCAGGGAGTAATTGAGCTGTTGACTGCTAAAAATGGCGTTGGTGAGAATAAACAACCCTCTTTGGATCTGGGGATTTGTCCCTATATGGGATTGCAGGCATTTGACGAAGATAGCGCCGAATATTTTTATGGTCGCGAAGCTTTAGTGCAAAAGTTAGTTAATCAAATTAGTCACCAGACTAGCCTAGCGGTAGTTGGTGCTTCTGGTAGCGGTAAGTCTTCAGCTGTCCAGGCGGGACTAATGGCAAAATTACGGCAGGGGAAACAAATTCCTGGTAGCGATCGCTGGTGGTTGGGTTGTTTTCGTCCTGGTAGTCAGCCAATTCAAGCTTTGGCAAAGTTGCTATCTCGTTCTCAGGACAGGAAATCTCAGGCACAATCACAATTACAAATTGAAGGATTACTATATCAAGGGGTAGAGGGATTTGTCCGCTGGTTACGTACCTGTTCAGAATCGATGGTGGTACTGGTGATTGATCAGTTCGAGGAATTGTTTACTTTGGCAGGGGAAAGTGAACGACAAGAGTTGATTGAGTTAATTATCGGTGGGGTCAAGTATGCAGGTGATCGCTTTAAGTTAGTCTTGACCATTAGAGCTGATTTTGTGGCTTCTTGTCTAGAAAATCCTGAATTAGCGCAAATTTTACAAAAAAATAGCGTTTTAGTGCCGCCCTATCTCACTGAGGCGGATTATCGTAGCGCCATTATCAAACCTGCCGAACACGTTGGTCTAAGAGTTGAGTCTGGTTTAGTAGAAGTATTATTGCAAGATTTGGATCGTTCCGCAGGAGATTTACCTCTTTTGCAGTTTGCTCTACAACAACTCTGGGAACGCCGTTACCAGGGAAAATTAACCCTGAATGCTTATCAGGAATTAGGCGGAATTAAAGGCGCCTTAGAAAGACAAGCACAGGCAGTTTATGACAATCTTGATGCTCGATCTCAAGACTGCGCCCGCTGGATTTTTCTCAATTTGACTCAATTGGGAGAAGGAACAGAAGATACTCGTCGTCGTGTCACTAAATCGGACTTAATCGTTGCAAAATACCCCACAGCTTTGATCGATCAAACGCTACAGACTCTGACTGATGCCAAGCTGCTAGTAGTCAACCTCGATAGCGGGGATAATATTGGACAAAGTCGTAGTGCCGTCCATCCTGCCGACGATGACGAGTTGTTTTTAGAAACCATGCGCCAGGAAGCAACGGTAGAAGTCGTACATGAAATATTGATTCGTCACTGGTCAAGTCTGCGGTGGTGGCTGGAAGAAAATCGCTCCAGGTTGCGATCTCAACGCCAAATTGAGCAGGCGGCTATCCTCTGGTTACAAAAGCAGAAACAAGATGACTTTTTATTACGGGGAGTTCGTCTGGCAGAAGCGGAAGAGATATTTATCAAATATAATGACGAATTATCGACTACCGCTAAAGAATATGTGGCATCCTGCATTGATGCCAGACTCGCGGCACAAAGAGAAGCCAAAAAACGCTTACGTAAAGCACAATTAACCGCTACAGGTTTAGGAATATTAGGGCTTGCTGCCACTGTGTTTGGGGTAGGTGCCTATCGTCAGCAGGTAATTACTCAAGTAGAAAATATTAATAGCTTAACTGCCGTCGCCGAAGCTGAGTTGTTATCTAATCAACAGTTGGAGTCATTAATTACCAGCGTTAAAGCAGGAAAGCAGTTTAAACAAATAAATGGCTTGAGTAAAATTCTAGTTGGTCAGGATAATTGGCAGGAAACAAAATACAAAACTACCGCTACCTTGCAGCAGTCTATCTATGGCACCCAGGAATTAAATCGTTTTGAAGGTCATAGTCAAAAGGTTAACTCCGTGAATGTTAGTGATGATGGCAAACTAATTGCCACTAACAGCGATGATGAAACGGTGAAAATTTGGCAGCAAAATGGGACTTTAATGAAAACTCTTACCAAAGAACAAGCTCAAATAAATCCGATTGCCATCACTGTTAATAGTAGTGAGCAACAGATTATTAATCCTACATACTTGCCGACAGAACAAGCAATATCAACTGCCAGCGGCACTTATTCAATTTCAGGTAATGACGATCGCTTGGTACAATTCCAATCGCAAGCTGATAATAAATTGAGTTCTTACTCACATCCCGAATCGGTGAGCAATTTTAGTATTAGTGCCGATGAAAAACTATTAGCCACTGCCACGATCGATGGCAGGATAAATATCTGGAGTCAGGATGGCATTTTGCAACAAACATTGCCTGGTCATACGGGAGAAGTTACTGATCTTAAATTTATTCCTGATTTTAAAAAAAGCGATGCGACCCACAGAGGCTCAGCCTCAGAGTCTGCGGAGCAGACGATGGCGCAACGCGCCGTTCGGCGTAAGACGCAATACAAAGGCGATTCTGTTCTCCGCATGTACGCGCATCAAGACAGCGATCGCTATCAAATAATCTCTACTGGAGTAGATAAAACCGTCAGAATTTGGCAAGTTTTTAATCGCTACGAGGATCAAGCAGCAGGAATTTACAGCGTGACCACTTCTCCCCATGCTGATAGTTATGCTGTGGCTGATTGGGATGGCAAAATTAACTTTTGGCGTAAAAATGCTGATGGTACTCAAAAACTAATTAATTCCTGGACGGCACATGATGATACTATTTCTGAAATAAAATATAGTCCTGATGGGAAATATATTGCTTCTGCTAGTTGGAACAAAACAATTAAGCTTTGGGATGTTGAAACAGAAAAATTAATTACCACTCTTCAAGGACATCAGGGGGGAATTAATAGTGTTGCTTTTAGTCCTGATAGTCAAAGATTAATCTCAGGTGATGAAGCTAAAATGATTAAGATTTGGGATATTTCCGAGAAACCCAAATTAGTCAAAACTTTAACAGGACACGATGATAGCATTAAAGCAATAACGGTGAGTCCTGATGGTCAATTAATCGCTTCCGCTAGTTACGATAATACGATCAAAATTTGGACTTTAGCAGGAGAATTACAACAGACAATTGATGCTCACAATCTTGCTATTACCTCACTGGCATTTACTCCAGAAAGTAATATTTTAGCCTCTGGGAGTTGGGATAATAGCGTCAAACTGTGGTCAATCAAAGATGCGGGAAAAAGTAGTAAGTTATTACATACTCTCACGGGACATCAAGACGGAGTAACTACCATTAGCCTCAATTCAGATGGTACTATACTCGCTTCGGGAAGTGGCGATCGCACACTCAAACTCTGGAATACTCAAACAGGTGAATTAATTAAAAATTTACGAGGACATACTAGTCAAATTAACACCTTAGCGTTTAGTAGCGATGACCAGTTTCTTGTTAGTGGAGAAGAACAACAGGGTTTATTTTGGTGGAATTTAAATTTAGATAATTTATTAGATCGGGGATGCGATCGTCTGTCTGATTATTTGGCTACTAATCCTAATGTGCAACAAGGAGATAAAAAACTTTGTCAGTAAATTTATTGCCTCAATACATTTATTAAATAAACAATATTTAGTGACAAAGCTCAATTGATTAGTTTTTGCATATTTTATCTCTAAAAATTAGATCAAATCGACAAATTATTTATTGTATTCTTTTCTCTAATTGGTATTAGAACTCAATCTTTTTCTGCTTGAGAATAGTGTAATTCGCGATTGCAATCTTAAACTCTGGAATACTCAAACAGACGAGTTGATAAATCGTGAAATTTACAAACTAATAATTATTACCTCACAGGAGTTGTAGTTAAATCGTCTGTTTCTGCCTGCTCTTGCTGCATTTTTTTTATAGTACGTTTACAGTTAATTAGACCAAAAATAAGCCAGAAAACTAATAATCCTGCGGTTAAAAACAAAATTGCAACCGAACCAAAGCGATCAATTAAGGCTGGTGCAGTAGCAGTAAATAAGCCACCACCTACAATTGGTTCAAAGAATAATTGCTTATAGGCAAAGCTCTCAAATGCTCCTGTGCGATTTTGAGAGTCAACCATGCGAATCAACAGAATACCTGTTGCTGTTACTCCCATAGACTGTCCCATGTCACCGATGCCTCGCTCAAACCAATACAGAGGCAAAATATGCGGCGCAAGATACATAAAAGCTAAGACATTCCAAGTAATACCAACGATTGCGAGAGTTAGAAATACGCCAATATTAGCCCCCAAGACAGCTAAATTAATTGAGGCTAAAGCTGTAACTACCAGAAGGTCTAAAGCCACCCCTGCAATTCTTTCCTGTAGTCTTCTGATAATTAGGACATCCAATTCAAGACGATTCATAATTACCTGGATGATAATACCCCCAATTAATGCCATCGGAAACAAAGGCACTGCACCAATGATTTCTAAGCCATTTCTGCCCCAGGTTACAGATTCAATCAGAGTCAGGATTTCGAGGATAATCCAACCAATTGCGATCGCCATTCCTGTAAACCCAAAATTAAGCGACAGCGGATCGATTAGAAAGTTACGCATCAAGCTAGCTCTTTTTGCCAGTACAGCACTAGATTCAGTCGGTGCGGTTTCCTGAAATTGAGCATCACCTTCTCCTACTGCAACAGGTTCGGATTGAATATAGCCTTTTTGTCTACCCCAATGAGCCAATACCGTACCAAATAAAATCCCTGAAATAATCCCGACGGTTGCTAACCCTAAAGCTAAATCACCCCCTTCCGTAAAGCCCAAATCAGTTAAAGTATCTGCCATTCCCCCCGCAGTACCATGTCCTCCCTCAAAGCCAATCTCAATTAACGCTCCTGCAATAGGATTAACGCCAAATACGGGGGTAAGAATCAGTAAAGTCACTAAAATCCCAATAACATACTGCCCCCAGGCTAAAGTTTGCCCAAAAGCAACTTGTGGTGCTGTTTTTCGCCAGATATCTCGCGGATTAGGGATATGCTCGCCCAAAAATAGCGCTGCAAACACAATATTGATAAATACCCCTGGAGATTGTGACCATACTGTCCGCATTTCTTCAGGAAACAAACCACTAGCTAAATACGAGTCAGGATTGACACCCAGGTTAACTGCGATCGCACCTAAAGCTCCCGAACCTAATAATAGAGCGATCGCGCCAGCAATAATTGATTCTGGGAGATAAAGATTTTGAAATAGCCTAACATTATGCTTAATTAACCTTGCAATTAAAAGCAAGATTCCTACCATAATAAAAGCAAATAATACATTAAGTAAGTTGAACATTACTTCTCGATATTTATATTAATGTGTAGTTTAATTATTTGATTACTAGCTAAAGTATTGTAGAGATAATAGCCTTAAATTTGAAGTAAGTATGTTCACTTTGTTTATTTTGCCATACTCTCTATTCTTGTAGCTTCTTTTCTACAGCCTCAATCATGGCTGAAAATTCAGATTCGCTGTGAATTTTAATAGTTAAAGCATTAATATCCTTGAGAATATTAGTTAGCTGAGGCAAGTTGTTACGTATTTCCGTATATAAATTTATGTCTTCAGTAAATCCTTGTAAATTAGCCGCAGAAACAGTCTTCATTCCTGCATCTAATTCTGTGATTTCTTGTTCCCAACACTGCATATATTTAATTCGATCTAGGGGCTTATAAATTTTGGCATCTGGTAAGACAATGGGGAAAATGCGATCGCTAAATTCACCATGTTTAAAGATCTGCAATAACTCAAACATACAGTTTTCCGACTCCAAGTAGGCTTTACTAATCACGACGATTACGCACTTACCTCGACCAATACTTTTCATAAAAGCCTTAATCCGCACTTTATATCCCGCATCTCGAATATCTCGCACAATCGTAATATTTTTATTTTGGAAAGCAGTGTCTAAGCGATCGGTAGTTTTCTTACTTTCTCCCGCCCATGAATAGGAAATAAACACTTCTTTGCTGATTTTTCGGGACGATGCTTTTTGGATTTTACGAGGGTCTAAAGAAATATAATTTACAGGTATAGGTGACACTATAATTTTTCGATTTTTCTTTGCTATAATACCATTTAGCAAATCCACAAGATTAATTTTTGTCGTTAGTCCAGGCGGGATAAAATCTTTCTCTCCAATACCTTCTAAATTTAACAACCATTGATAATCTACTGGAGGAATGTTGGGATAGTCTAACAAAGGAACTTTTTCTTCTGGAACAATTCCAGGAATAGTTGAGTGGATATAATCGAACTGAGAACGAATGGCAGTTAAAAGATTACGTCTCGTATTTTCTTTACCGCTGACACGAATCATAATCTTCTTGTCTTCTCGATCCGTTTTCACTAATGCCCGATTACCTTCTTGGGCTAAAACTACTCCACTACGCCAATAAGTCTGCTGAGAAATCCATTGATTCATACGGACAATGAAGCGAGAAATAATGCTTCCTAGTAAGACCGGATAGTGATATTCAAATGCCAAAGTATTATTCCATTCTCCTGTGTCGGGTTCACCTTTAGGGACAATATCGGGGATAAGAAACTTTTTATCTTGCTCAATATCAAAACACAGTTCAAACTTCCGCATCATATCGATAATAAATAAATGCTTGTCTGTCGGATATCTTTTGTGATCCAAAATCCGACGTAACGTTTTTAATTCCAGAATACCTTTTTGTTCAACAATCAATTGATAGTCATTAAGAATTTTATAAACACCGTTTGTGACCCATTCAGGATTTAATATGTGAGTATCTTCCAACCTGGGGTCATCATGAAAATTTAAAACAATCCCTAAATCATTTAAGAGTCTGATTAACATACGCTGATTATCTTCTCGGACAACGGAGATTCACAAATGGAAAAAATTTTGTGCAGTGGCTAATCCGGGATAAGTTATCAACATAAGATGTCATTTT
>JBCDEP010000046.1:0-39072 GCA_039179675.1 Cyanobacteria bacterium P01_G01_bin.67 | reverse complement strand
CTTGTTTTAACCTTTGACATATCCGAAGGTGTATCCTTTAGGACAAATTATTTTACAGTCCCCAAAGAAAAAACGATTCTTTACCTTGGCAATCGCTTTTCCTCTGTAACAGATTCATAAGAATTATTATTAAGTGAGGGTGTTGTTAAGGGCGATATTATGAAACCAACACATGAGGAAAGTAAGGACAGTCTTTTATGTTCGATTCCCAGTGAAAAACCAATACCAGTCATTTTTGAAAATGTAGTACAGTCTGGTAAGCTAGGAGTCTCTCACGCTAGTATTCAGCCCAGTCATTTTGAAGAACACAGCGATCCTCATTTAAAGATTGGTATTCCCCTGAAGCAAACCGCAATTCATGTAAAATGGCAAACTGAAGCGGGAAAGCAGAGATATCAATTTATCAAAAGTGGCTGTATATCTATAGTTTCTCCAGATTTACCCCACGAAACTTGGTTAGAACAACCCGCAGAACAGCTAATTATTAATTTCTCCCCCGAATTAATCTCTCAGACAATAGACGATCTAAACTTTAAGCCAGTTAGGATTGTACCCCAGTGGACGGCTAAAGATAAGTTGATCGAGCAATTGGGACTTGCTTTAAACGCAGAATTTCAATTAGGAAAACCAACAAAACTTTATGTCGAATCAGTTGGCAATTTGCTGATAACTCATTTACTGAGAAATCATTCCACTGCTAATGCAATTCCCACTTTACCAGCAGATAAACTCTCTCAAACCAAGCTCAAGCAAACAATTGCTTATATTCAAGAAAACTTGGAGCAGTCAGTAACTTTATCAGAATTAGCTACAGTAGCACAGTTAAGTCCTTCTCGATTTGCTAGAGCATTTAAACAAACCACAGGAACGTCGCCCCATAAATATATCCTAGAACGTAAAATTGAAAAAGCTCTAGAATTATTAAAAAATCCTTTACTATCAATCGCAGAGATCGGCTATAGCTTAAATTTTTCTAGTCAAAGCCACTTCACAACCGTATTTCGCAGATTTACAGGTACGACTCCCAGTGTTTATCGTAAAAATTTATAGTCTAAACGTATTTGGAGGCAAGTTTTTGATAAAGCCGGTAAGAATTTGTAAGACTTGCAGATTGAGTTATTGATAACCTGCTTTTGATAACGATAACCGTTATCAAACTGTTGAGGTTCTGACTAAGGTTGTGTTTGGTACAAATATTATTTCGAGACGGAATCTTAAAAATTTTGGTCTGCTAGGCAGTTTATGTGTGTCTCAATCTATGCCTTTCTGGTTTCTGTACCAGGCATTGCCAGTGCTGCTGCGACAGCAAGGAACTTCCCTGACAATTATTGGTCTGTTACATCTGGCAACAACTCCTTTCATCTTCAAATTTCTGTGGTCTCCCGCGATCGATCGATATAGTTTTGCTCGCTGGGGACATTACCGTTTTTGGATCGTTTTCTTCCAGTTATGGGTAGTTAGCATCACTATAGTTTGTAGCTTACTCGATTTAAAATCTCAGCTACCCTGGCTCTTGCTAGGTTTATTGCTATTAGGTACGGGGTCTGCCAGTCAAGACATTGCTACCGATGCCTTGGCACTACGACTATTAGAGCCCCCAGAACGAGGTATAGGCAATGCTATTCAGGGAGTGGGAGGGTCGCTAGGAAAAATGATTGGCGGTGGTGGAATGTTGATTTTACTAAATCGTTGGGGTTGGACACCAAGCCTACTAACTCTAGCTGTTATTATGATGTTCGCCCTCTTGCCAGTGCTGGTGTATCGCGAGCCTCATCGTAAGATAGTTTCTTCAGCTTCAAAATCTAATTCAATTGGCTTATTGGAATACTTCAAAATTTTTCTGCGATTTTGTCAGCAGCCTGGCATGACAATATGGCTGATTATTTTGGCATTGTGTGGTGCTGCTCATCGGCTCTCTGCTACTGTGTTTCAATTGTTGCTCGTTGATATTGGTCTATCTCTATCAGATGTTGGTTCATTGCTCGGTATTTTTGGTCAGAGCATGATGATGTTAGGAACTATAATTTCTGGCTTACTCATTCCTGTGTGGGGACGCAAGCGATCTCTTGTAATTGCCAGCAGCTTCTCATTAACTGGTATATTGTCCTACTTTTTGCCTACATTTGGCTACACTTATTTGCCAGTTATTTATGCGATCGTTAGTATTACGTTTTTTTCTATAGGTATGGTGATGACTACAAGTTTCACCATCATTATGGACAAAAGTAGGCTGGAGATGGCGGGTACGGACTATACGCTTCAGTCTTCACTTATTGGTATAGGCGGCATTGTATCGGCAACTTTAAGTGGTTTTCTAGCAGACACTATTGGCTATCGAGGCGTTTTTGCAACTAGCGTTCTGCTGTTAGTGGTTTATCTAAGGTTAGTGGTTAAAAAATTCGCTCCAGTTAAATTCGAGCGATTAGACATAAACCAAAAATGACAACAAAGTCTTAATTTTCAGCTATCCAAGGGATCGTATTTTTCAATTAATTTCAACAAACCCAAATTAAATAACGACACATAAGACATCCATCAAAGAAAACTATGATAATTCAACGGCATCAAACAGTTTTTGTCGCTTTTTTGCTATTGCTTGTTTCAATAAATGCTCGCCCAACTCTTGCTAATTCTTGGCTGAAGGATAATAAAGACAAGGAGCTTTCAACGACAGTTACAGATTGGATAGCACAAATCGAAGCATCTCTATTGCAAATCACTGATGTGCGTTTGGAGATTAAAGATGCAGGTTTACAGGTGATTTTAGAAACAAGCGAACGCAATCTAGCAGTCCCAAACACAACGGTTTCGGGCAATGCCTTAATTGTAGAAATTTCTAATGCAGCACTAACACTGCCAGAAGGAGACGAATTTTTACAGTTTGAACCAGCAGAGGGAATTGCTCTAGTACAGGTATCCGAGTTACCAGGCGATCTAGTGCGGGTAGCAATTGCTGGAACAGATGGGATACCTACAGTAGAGATCGATAATAGAGTTACTGAGTTGAGCTTAATCATAACACCAGGGGTAACACCAGGGGTAACACCAGGGGTAACACCAGGGGATGAGCCAGATGAAACGCTAACGATTATAGTGAGCAAGGAGCAAGATGAAGGATACAATCCCTCAAGTGCTACTGTGGGGACTCGAAAGGATACCCAACTGCGGGATATTCCTCAATCTATTCAAGTAATTCCACAGCAGATTATTAGAGATCGACAAACTTTCCGTCTAGTAGATGTCTTACAAAATGCTTCTGGGGTGGTAACGGGAAGTTCATCGCCTCGTACTTTTGCCAGTACCTTTAAGATCAGAGGATTTGATGCCAGTGTGGATACCCTAATCAATGGCTTACTCGATCCGACGAGCCGAGGTGTGGTGTTTGGTTCAAACATCGATCGAGTTGAAATTCTCAAAGGACCTGCTTCTGTTCTATTCGGGCAAGGTGGACTTGGCGGTAGAGTCAATTTAGTGACTAAACAGCCGTTGTCTGACCCTTTCTATTTCATAGAGGCTTTTGCAGGTACTTATAATTTCTATCGCGGGGCGTTCGACTTTTCGGGTTCACTAGATGAAGGTGAGAATTTACTATATCGTCTTAATGCTTCGGCTCAGACAACTAATAGTTTTATTGATTTTTACGAGCAACAGCGATATCTAATTGCTCCCGTATTAAGCTGGCATATTAGCGATCGCACGCAACTAACTATTGAAAGTGAATATTCGGTAATAGAAGGTCCTTGGGATCAAGGTATTCCTGTTGAGGGGAGCGTTTTACCTAACCCTAATGGCAAGATTTCTCGAAGTCTCTTTGTTGGTGAACCTGACGACGACACCCAAAATCGAGTATTGAGAACTGGATACAATCTCGAACATCGTTTGAGCGATAACTGGCAGTTACGGAGTGCGTTTCGGGCATCTTTTCTAAATATAGATAGAGAAATAATCTTTCCTTTAGGTTTAAATGAGGATCTGCGTACTCTTAATAGAGTTTTTGACGTACAAGATTATGATGAAACTGTTTACAATTTTGACAACTATTTTACTGGGGAATTTACAACGGGCAGTATCCAGCATCAACTGGTGGCAGGAATTAACTTGTTTGAGAATAACACTGATGCGATCTCATTCCGAAGTTCAATATCATCTTTAGATGTATTTGAACCAGAATATAGTGCTTCTCCCACAGGGCAAGAAACACCCGTTTATGATGTTACCAATAAAGTCCAACAATTAGGTTTTTATTTGCAAGACTTAATTTCGCTAACAGATAATCTCAAGATACTTCTAGGAGGTCGGTTTGATATCGCCAGTCAGGATTTTCAAAATACTGTGTCTGCGGTCAATGAATATAATCAAGAAGAAGCATTCAGCCCTCAAGCTGGTATTGTTTATCAGCCTCTTGAGCCGATTTCTCTCTATGCCAGCTACAATCGCTCTTTTAATCTAGCAACTTCTGCGTTCAGAGCAGCAGCCCCCGAACCAGAGCGGGGCGAACAGTTTGAAATTGGTATCAAAACGGATTTTAGCGATCGCCTATCAGCAACCTTAGCTCTTTACGATCTGACTCGCTCCAATTTACCCACGACAGATCCCAACGAGCCGACTCAGACCATTCAAGTAGGCGAGCAACGCAGCCAGGGCATAGAGTTTGATGTCGGGGGCGAAATTTTACCAGGGTGGAATATAGTTGCAGGATATGCCTATACAAATGCAGAAATTACAGAAGATAATACATTTGAGGTGGGTAATAGTTTGAATATTGTGCCAGAAAATGCCTTTAATATCTGGACAACCTATCAAATTCAAGAAGGTAATTTACAAGGATTAGGCTTTGCTCTAGGTCTATTCTATTTTGGCGAACGTCCAGGAGACTTAGCTAATACATTTACTCTACCAAGTTACACTCGTACCGATGCTGCTATCTTTTATGAGCGAAATAATTTCCGCATTGCCTTCAACGTCGAAAATTTGTTTGACGTAGATTATTTTGTCACTGCTACAGATAGAAATCGGGTTTTTCCTGGCTCTCCATTGACAGTGGTGGGAAATGTTTCTTGGCAATTTTGACTATGTTAAATTTTCGAGCGTTGCTATGTCTAAAACTTAGAGAATTTATAGATACTGGTAGTTGTATCTATCGTAATACCATTTCCCCTTAAAGTTGCACTCAATATTTTGAGTTTAGATCTCTTGCAAAGTCGCAAAGACGCAGAGGAGTAAAATTTTATTTAGTGCATTGTTATAGAGAATTGGTATAAGAATTTCTAGTTTCAACCTAATCGGGCAAGTTTTTGATAAAGCCGATTAGAAATTTGTAAGACTTGCAGATAACACCATTGATACACTGCATCTATTCGCTAAAAGTAGTGATTTTATGAATTTAGTTAAATTAGCTCGTCGTACCTTTCTTGCAGGGTTAGGTACTGTTTTAGCTTTGCTGTTTGGTACAAAAAGAGGAGTGGGAATTATGTTGGGAAACGATCTAGAAGCAAAAAAATTACCTGAAGACCAAAAATTATTTGATGTAATTGTAATTGGCGGAAGCTTTGCAGGTTTATCGGCTGCTTTACAAATTGCTCGTACTCGACGACAAGTATTAGTTATTGATGGGGGAAAGCCGAGAAATCGCTTTGCATCTCGCACTTATGGATTTCTCGGACAAGATGGAAAAGAAATTACTCAAACAATCCAAACTGCTCGCAAGCAATTATTGGCATATCCAACAGCACACTTTATCGAAGGAAAAGCGATAGGTGCAGAACGTCATGACGATGATTTATTTTCAATAGCTTTAAATTCAAAAAAGACATTTCAAAGCAAGCGCATTATTTTAGCAACGGGCGTTAGCGATCGCCTGCCAGAGATTCCAGGTTTAGCCGAGCGTTGGGGAAAAACCGTCAATCAGTGTCCCTATTGTCACGGCTACGAACTAGCTGGTGAAACTTGGGGCGTACTTTATACGGGAGAAGCATCGCTACATCAGGCAAAATTGATGCCAGATTGGAGCGATAAAGTGATACTTTTCGCTAACGGATCGGATAAAATTCAAGCCGACGAACGAGCCAATTTAATATCTCATAAGATAACTATAGAAGATACTCCCATTGAATCTATAGAAGGAGAAGATGTCAGCATTTGCAACATCAGACTACAAAACCAAAAAGTTGTATCGTTAAAAGCTCTGTTTTTAATCACTCGCTCGGCGATCGATAATCCAATTGTCACACAATTAGGATGCGAACTGGAAGATGCAACCTTTGGCAAGATGATTAAAACTAATAATTTAAAAGAAACCACCGTCAAAGGTGTATTTGCTGCTGGCGATGTAGCTCGTCCTATTCACAATGCAACCTGGGCTGCTAGCGACGGAGTATCAGCAGGTATTTTTACTCATCAGTCTTTGGTAGTAGGTATCAATCCTTATCAGGATTAGGCAGAGAGTACTGGCTGTAATAATTTGCGAATAAGTCTCTTCGCGATCGCTGTTCCCCGTTACAGATTTAGAAAAATTACTTTCAAGTAAGTGTGTTATTAAGGGCGATCTACAAAGCAGCAACTTCGCGATCGCGTTTTTACCTCTCCTCCCGATGATGTCACTATTGAAGGGGTGGATACAGTAGCGTTTTAAGCATAATGATTAATGTTCGACAAGCACCAATAGAGAAACGCTATATTCTGCAAAATATGTGGATCGCCTATGCCCACGAAGTTTCTGAATATCATGATGATTTGCCGAATATACATGGTTTGATGGGAGAAAAAGACGATAGCTATGAACCAGAAACAATGATGGCTGAGTGGTGGGAATACCCAGGACGCGCTTTTGCTTATTTTATTTATGTGGATGACAGACTAGCGGGGTTTGCGCTGATTGCTGCACCGCCTCTAGTAGATGGCGACGCGAATTGGGAACTTACAGATTTTTTCTTATTTCATGCCTATAGAGGCAAGGGAATTGGCAGTCAAGCTGCAAAACAACTATTCGATCTTTTTTCAGGCTCTTGGCAACTCAGTGCAATGAACGAACATCATGCAGCCCTATCATTTTGGCAAAAAGTTCTTCCTACCTATACCAAAAATATTTCAACCAATCAAAAGACAGTCGACAATAATATTTCGATGACTGAATTTGTATTTACCAAATCATAGACTTTCAAATTTAATTTTATGGAATTATTTATTTTAGAAATAGAGCGTCTGAGATTGCGTCCTTTGACCCTTGATGATGCAGAGCAATTACACCAGCTTTGCGATCGCGATCCTGAAGTTTGGCAGTTCGATCCTGGATATGAGCGATCGCTTGATGAGCGTATCGATCTAATTAAAGAGCGAATTCAAGAATATGAAATATACGGATTTGGCTGTTTTGCCATCGAAATAAAACCCAATCTGGAGTTAATTGGACAAGGTGGGTTGAGTCCCCATCAGTTTGAACATCAAGATGGCAGTTTCACAGATGAGTTTGAGGTTATGTATAAGCTGGGAAAAAACTACTGGAGACAAGGATATGCTACGGAAGCATCACAGGCATGGATAGAGTATGCTTTTGAAATAGCTAAATTGAAAAGATTGGTAGTTTGTCCTCACAAAGACAATATTGCATCAGTCCGAGTACTAGAGAAACTAGGTTTTAGAATTGAGGATGATTGGCAAGAGCCAGAAAGTTGCTTGGCATTTTTAGAAAATTTCAAAGCATTAGTTTGATTTTGTTCTTCTGACAATACTTCAAGAAATCAAGTCGCGATCGCTGTTCCCCGTTACAGATTTAGAAAAGTTATTTTGAAGTGAATGTGTTGTTGAAAGCGATCTACAAAGCAGCAACTTCGCGATCACGTTTTTACCTCCCCTCCCGATAATGTCACCATTGAAGGGGTTGATACAGTGGCATTTTAGGAATGCGATCGCTTTTTCTCGTTACAAATTTAGACAAGTAAATTTGACGTTGGTAATTTAACGTATGACATATAAAGTGTTTCGGTTCGTCTATCACGGATACCGCTTTGCATATAGCTATTAGCTTTCAAGAAATGTATAATAGTTTCCTTATTTAAGCTTTGCTCCACTAGAGATTGTATTCTGCTGTAAAAGCTTTACAACCATCTCTGTCCGTGATGACACTTCAAGTTTACGGAACATCCGCTTTAGTGATTGTTTTACTGAGTTTTCTGCGATAAAAAGTTCACTACCAATTTCTAAATTAGTTCTACCTAATGCAACCAACTCAGCTATCTGTAATTCGCGAGGTGTCAAGCAGTCGCTTCTAATTTTGTAACTCTGAACTTGAACTGTTGAAGCCCAAGCTGACAGGTGTAAACAGATTGCGCTCAGATCGACTATATTTTGCTCGTTGAAAGCAACCGTAGAACGTTGGCGAGTACAGCCTACAAACCCAACTATCTGACCATAGCTGACAATTGGTCCTACCATGACGTGCCAGTGATCGGCTCGCGGACAGATAGCCGTCCAAACTCTAGGTGATGTAACCAATGCCTCGTGAACAGGTGCATGACGCTCTAGAAGATAGCGAATAACTGGATTTTTCTCGATAGATAGAGAAGCTTTAAGCACACTTTCTAAGGATGTATTCTTTGAAAGCGTCTGCTTTTGCAAATCCTCATCAGGTGAAACAAAAAAGAAGATGCCTCGTCGGGTGGCGTTAAAATAGTTGCCGAGTTCAGGGATGAAAGATTCTTTTAACTCCCGCTCATTACGACTTTTGTTAATAGATACGATCATACTTTGTAAAGAACTTTGCATTGTCATAAGAGAAAAAGTGTACCCGATCGAGGACTATGCGAGGCAAACTGTAGTCCTTTAAAATTAGCTGTAGCCAGACATAACATTTTAACCATAGCAGAGGTATTAGTATTTATGGAGAAGCCACCCGAAGGCGACGAACGAGCAAGTTATATCCCAGATGCTGTGAATCTTGGGTATACTCTTGCATTGAACGAAGATAAAACTAACATTATTAGTAATTAAATGAACTGTGTTGAAAGTGTCCGTTCAGCAACCCATAAGGATATACCTTTCCTTGCTCGCATGGATTTAGAAGCCTCACGCGCACCTTTCGATGAATCCCCATGGGAAAAGCTTTTAGCACCAACTGGTACACCTGCCGTTGAGTTCATTGAGACAATGTTTAGATGTAAGGCTTCTCGCTGGGGACAAGTCGAAGACTTTTTAATTGTTGAGAGAAATGGAAAAGCCGTTGCTACTTGTGCGGTCTTTTGTCCTTCAGAACTAGCTGGAGCTAACAGCCCACTTGATTTGAGTAAACTACCTCATATTGCTAAGTCGCTGGGCTGGAGTATACCTACCATAGAAAGCTTTGAGCAAGCCTACGTAGAGATATGGGAAGCCGATCCCAGTTTTCTCAAGCCACAGGCAGATATGATTGTTGAGACTGTAGCGGTCTTGCCTAGTCATCGCGGTTCAGGACTTGGACATAGCCTTATGAAAGCTGCTTTTGAGCGCGCGCAGCAGCAAGGTGCTAATTCTTTGGGCGTGATGGTTGTTCATGGAAATAAGCCTGCACAATCTCTGTACGAAAAGTATTTTGAGCGATACACGACATTTTACCCAGCTTACTTTAATTACACCTTACCTGGACTCACGAAGTATCGAGCAAGTCTGTCGTCTTGAAAAGAAAGGCTTATGTCGCAAAAATTGAGGCAGAAAAGAGTATTATGTTAACTTGAGGATTCACTTAGTGATCACATTATACACCCCCATTAATTTGACAGTACTATTGAATGTGATAACTGGCTTCAGTGAAATGTAACGATACATAAAGGCTAGCTGCAATTTACTCTATTCCAGCAAAAAACTAACTAACAAGACTCCAGCTAAAGATAATATGGATGCGATCGCAAATGTTCCTGAATAGCCTAAAGATTCGGCAAGAAAACCACTTAAGCTACCTGCCATGAAAATGGGTCTAACCTCAACTCAGTTGAAATGGCGAGATTTGATAGTTGCTCCGATAGCTGAAAATGCTCATGAATTCTACACCTCCACTGTTCTGTAGGGACTACCTACAGATGTTTGATGGGGAGACTGCGGGACTAAGGGAACAAAATTTATGTATTTGTAGCAATAATTTAGAAAATTGAGATCAATAGCCTGAATTGGGTCAAGACAACTCAACGCAACATTGATTCTTGTCATTAGATCGACGATCTGGACGGCGATCGCGCTGCAACACTTGAATTCTATCTCTACTTCTTCCCAATTGTTTGTCACGCTAGTTTAGATAGTTCGGACAATTTTGAGATTTGAATAAGGATATCAATAATTATCTATAAGTAAGTGAGAAGTATGGCAATTAAACAAATTGAAAAATTAAACACCCCCAAACTCATCCAACAAATTCAATCAACCATAAAGCCATTAGAGTTCTTAGATAATTGTGCCAAAAATCATGGCGATCTTTTTTTTACCAATTCCTTTGGCGATCTAGAAACTTTAGTGGTCAGCCATCCCCAAGATCTGCAAAAGTTATTTAATTCCAAAAATAAGATTCTTGATGCTCCTGGTGCTGCTAATAAAATCTTTGAACCTCAACTTGGAGCAAACTCATTAATCGTTCAAGATGGAGAACGCCATCTGCGTCAGCGAAAGTTAATCATGCCTCCATTTCATGGAGAACAAATGCTCACTTACGGGCAACAAATTTGTGAAATTACCCAGCAAAAAATACAGCATATTCGATCGGGTGAAACCTTTATTGCTCGGGAGCTAAGTGAAGAGATTACGATGAAGATTATCTTAAAAGTAATCTTTGGTCTTGATGAAGGATTACGGTTTGAAAAACTCAAAAATTTAATGACAACTTGGTTGGGTTTAACAAGTTCACCCCTTAGTGCAAGCGTTTTATTATTTCCAGCTTTACAAAAGGACTTGGGTGCTTGGAGTCCTTGGGGTAAATATCTGCGTTTGCGACAACAGATTGATGAAATACTGACGGCAGAAATATCGGAACGTCGCCAACAAGAGCATTCGAGCCGTTCTGATATTTTAAGTTTGCTGATCGCAGCAGAATATGAAGACGGGGAAGCGATGAGTGATGCCGAATTAAGAGATAATCTCTTAACTTTACTCAATGCTGGTCATGAAACCACTGCCACGGCGATCGCTTGGGCTTTGTACTGGATTCATCAACAACCAGAAGTCTATGAAAAAGTTTTGCAAGAGTTGAGAAGTTTAGATACTGCCAACCCTCTAGATATTGCTAAACTTCCCTATCTGACGGCAGTTTGTCAGGAAACTTTGCGGATTTATCCTGTGGTGATGTTTACCTTTCCGAGAGTTACTCTACGTTCTGTCGATCTCAGAGGATATCAAGTTGAACCTCATACCTATATAACACCTTGCATTTATCTAACTCATTGTCGAGAAGATTTATATCCTCAACCAGACAAATTTCAACCCGAAAGGTTTATCAATCGTAAATATTCATCTTATGAATTTTTGCCCTTTGGAGCAGGTTCTCGTCAATGTCTGGGTCAAGTATTTGCCCTGTTTGAAATGAAATTAATTCTGGCGACGATTCTCTTAAATTATCAGTTGAAATTAGAGGAGAAAGCTCCCGTTACTCCAGCACGCCGAGGTTTTTTAATGGGTCCTGATGGTGGGGTAAAAATGAGCATTACTGCTAACTCATCTATGGGGAGGATAAATCCCTAAGTTGATTCTTTGTAAAACAGCCGTAAATATTATACGAGCAAAAAAATAGACGCATCCAGTTAGACAAGCCTGAGTAAATGCTTACAAAGCGATCGCAAAGTTGATGCTCGAAAATGATAATTACGAACCGAGAAAAACTGCAATTTAAAAAATCACTAAGATAGAGCTAGGTTATTGCTTTAGTTGGTAAACAGTTCTACACCCATTGGGAGAAAGAAGTATTGTATGGAATCCAAAAAATCTATTGGCACTTATTTAATTCAACAACTTACTAAACATAACGTTCATCATGTCTTTGGGGTAGCAGGAGACTTTGTACTTGGTTTTAACAAGCTACTAGAGGAAAGCGAGATCGAGTTTATCAACACTTGTGATGAACAAGGGGGAGGTTTGCAGCAGACGCTTACGCTCGCCTGCGAGGATTGGGGGCTGTTTGTGTTACCTATTCCGTTGGCGGTTTAAAAATTGCCAACACTACGGCACAAGCCTTTGCCGAAAAATCTCCTGTAGTGGTAATTAGTGGCGCGCCTGGTACTGACGAGCGCATCAAAAATCCGCTACTGCATCATCAAATACGCGACTTTAATACTCAATACAAAATTTTTCAAGAACTTACCGTTGCTGCCACCGTCTTGGATAATCCCGATACGGCATTTAGTGAAATCGATCGCGTCTTGGCTGCTGCCTGGCGTTACAAGCGTCCCGTTTATATTGAATTGCCCCGCGACATGGTAAATGCATCGGGTAATCTAGCCCAACGGCGAGTTACTCCGCCTGAAAATAGCAACTCCGATACTTTGGCAGAGGCACTTCAGGAGGCAGTAAGTCTAATTAATGCAGCCGAGCGTCCCGCGATCTTGGCTGACGTTGAGATTCATCGCTTTGGCTTACAGGAAGCATTACTCCAGCTAGTCGAAAAAACGAACATTCCCATCGCGGAAACTATTCTGGGCAAGTCAGTAATTAGCGAACTACATCCAAATTATATCGGTCTCTATGCAGGAGCGATGGGAAATGAATTTACCCGTCAATATATAGAATCGAGCGATTGTCTAATTATGCTCGGTGTCTTTCTCACCGATATCAACCTGGGTATCTTTACGGCTCATCTCGACCAAAAGTATTCTATTTATGTAACGAGTGAAAAAACCTCGATCCAGTTTCATAGCTACGAAGGAATTCGCTTGCAGGATTTTGTTTGGGGACTAAGTAAAGCTGACATTCATCGACGAGAGTTAAATCTCCCGACTAAGATTTATCCTCCTGCCTCTTTTACTCCAGCATCGGATCGACCAATTACCATCGCTCGGTTATTTGAGCGGTTAAATTCTTTTATCAGAGACGACATTATTGCGATCGCCGATGTGGGGGATGCCTTATTTGCTGGTTTAGAGTTATTCGTCCACGGTAAAACTCGATTTTTGTCACCTGCTTATTACGCATCTTTAGGTTTTGCCGTTCCTGCTAGCATCGGCGTACAGTTTGCTAATCCTAATGTTCGGTCATTGGTGCTGGTGGGAGATGGTGCATTTCAAATGACGGGAATGGAATTGTCTACCATTGCTCGTTATGGACTAAATCCGATTGTAATCGTACTCAATAATAAAGGGTATGCCACCGAGCGTCCCATGCTGGATGGTGCATTTAATGATGTGTGGCTTTGGCAGTATAGTCGAATACCAGGAGTGTTAAACACAGGTCGAGGTTTTGATATTCACACAGAAGACGAATTAGAGGCTGCATTACGAGAAAGTAGGGCGCATACCGCTAGTTTTTGTATTCTTGATGTTCATCTAGATTCACAAGACACATCACCTGCCTTAAAGCGATTGACCCATGCTTTAGGTCAACAGGTATGAGCAAATTTCATGAGTGGAAAGAGATCGCCGAGTTGAATTTTTGTAAAATAGTCACACACTTTAGACGACTGGTCATATAATAAAGCTGAGTCTAAATCAAAACGCAGTCTCAACTAAAGCTTAAAAATACAGAACAATGAAATAATCTATTCTGAAGTTAGACAATAAAGAGTTGGATAGAGTTCGCTTGCTATTATTTTTGGGGTTTGCTTTGAGACGACTGGTCATATAAAAACAAAAATAGGAGGCAATATTGCGAACATTTACTTCTAATTTTGGATGAACGATCTCCTGAAAAGACCAATAATCGCCTAGCCACATTTTGAATTTGGAGGTGAAAAACATGACTATCATACCCCTTCTTATTTTGGTTCAGTTATTTTTCCTACCGTTTTTAGCCTGGAAAGCAAGGCAAAATGGATATATCAATAAAATACAATTCAAAGCAACATTCATTCCTGTTATTGGATTGACATTCTGGACGGCGATCGCCATATACTTAGGAATATCGGGAGTATCTGAATCTACAAACTTCTATCAACTCTATCCCGCCCTGTGGCTACCTGTCATTCCCATTGCGATCGTGTTTGCTAGTTTTACTTTACCGACTGTAAGACAGGGAGTTACATCTACATTGACAGCAACTCCAGCCCATTGGTTGATATTGTTTCAAGCTGGACGGATTTCGGCGATTGGCACTGCCTACCACACATTACAGGGTACTTTCCCTTTGTATTTTGAAGTTATTGTCGGAATCCCTGATCTTTGCTTTGGGTTTTCAGCATTAATTATGAGAATCTTAGCCATGCAGCACAAAATAAGCAGTCGCACCTTAATCATTTGGCATTTCGTTGGCTTTCTGATCATTGTGCCAACTGCACCCCTGCTACTTCAGCTTGGTTTACCTGGAACGCTACAGATATTCGCCCAGCCGCCAACAGCAGAAGTAGTGTACGCATTTCCCATGAGTCTCGCCCCAATGATGATAGTACCTACATTCGTAACCTTTAACTTGTTGGGAATTTGGCGAGAGAGGCTGGTCTGTCAGCGCAAACTTGCCCACAGTCAGGAGATGACAACATGAGTCAACCGATATGTTTGATTACAGGGGTTGGTGATGGTACGGGAACAGCCCTTGTCCGTCGATTTGCTCGAAGTAACTATCGAGTAGCCGTGCTAGCCCGAAATCGCGATCGCCTGAAAAAATTAGAACAGGAACTCCCCAGTACCAAAGCTTATGTCTGCGATGTAGGGGATTTAGAATCACTATTAGCCACTATTGACGCTATACGGTCAGAAATGGGCAATCCATTAGTTATCATCCACAATGCAGTTAGAGCCACTTTTGGTACTTTTTTAGAAGTCGATCCAGAAGATTTAGAGCGTAACTTTAGAGTCAATACTACTTCCTTGCTTTACCTTGCCCGTGAATTAGCTCCAGCGATGATTGCAGCAGGACAAGGAACAATTGTTGTCACTGGAAATACTGCGGCTTGGCGGGGGATTCCTTCTTACGCCCTCTTTGCACCAACAAAAGCAGCTCAAAGGATTCTGGCACAATCTTTAGCGCGAGATTTAGGAGCAAAAGGAATACACGTAGCTTATATTACTATTGATGCGGCGATCGCTACTCCTTGGTTAATGGACAAACCAGTCCAGGGTTTGAGAACTGAACCCTTAGCTGAAAATCCTCAGCAATCTGACGACTTCTTTTGTCAACCTGTAGACATTGCCGAAGAAGTATTTCATGTAGTTCATCAGCCACGATCTTCCTGGTCGTTTGATGTGGAAATTCGACCCTTCGGCGAAAAGTGGTAAGTCAGAGATTACTCCGCCGTCCTAAAGGATTCCTAAAGGATACACCTTCGGATAACCGCTCCGCATATGCTCTGACCGTTGGTCAATCTCTGCTCTAATGTTGTTATGAGCTTTCGCCTCTTTTCCGAGCAAAGCTTATTTTTTTGCTACTTAATTTATTTTCATCCCTAATTCTTCTCGATATAATTCTAGATTAAAAAAAATAAACCAGCCTGAATACCAAAAGCAGACGATACCCATATAATCCCACTTAAAGCAGAACATCCGTTGAAGGGTGGTTTTTATTCCTTATTGATGCAAGAGTAAAGCTCCAGAATTAGTAATCAATTCAACTTTTTTTAAATATAGTCCCCGATCTTTCCACAGTTCAGTAGGCGAAAAACTTCTAAGATTTAATGTACCGACAAATACAAAATCTTTCCTATCGTAATGAATAAAGTTCGATCAGCGATCAAAAAGTCTCCCTTAGAAAAGTTGAAATGCTGGGAATAAAAACATTGTATAGAAAAATCGATTAACGATTAACCAATCATCCAATTCATTGGAGAACTTCACATCATGATTCCTACCGTAATAGAACAATTGGGTCAAGGTGAAAGAGCCTTCGACATTTATTCTCGCCTACTGCGAGAGCGAATTATTTTCCTAGCAGAAGCGGTTGAGCCTGAAATGGCAAACCGAATCGTAGCGCAAATGCTGTTCCTAGAAGCAGAAGACCCTGAAAAAGACATTTACCTCTAATCAATTCGCCAGGTGGCGTAATTACCACAGGGTTGGGCATATATGACACGATGAATCATATTTGCCCAGATGTTTGTACGATTTGCTATGGCATGGCTGCCAGTATGGGAGCATTTTTACTTGGTGCGGGGGCGAAAGGCAAGCGTGGCAGTTTGCCCAGTTCGCGGATTATGATTCACCAGCCTTCTGGTGGGGCGCAGGGACAGGCGGTGGATATTGAGATTCAAGCTAAGGAATTCCTCTACCTGAGACGGCAACTAAATCAACGGATAGCTATACGGGGCGATCGCTGGAGCAGATTGAGCGAGATACCGAGCGCGATTTCTTTAGGTCTGCCCAGGAAGCGGTGGCGTATGGCTTGATAGATCGGACAATTGATCGCCCTCTTCCGATTCACCCCGAACTGGTAGCAGCCTGATAGATAGGTGATACTAAATCCTATTTGGATATGCCATTTACGGTCTGTGACAGGTAATATCGGGTTCGTTTAAACAGTTAAATGCTTTGGCTATGGGTGTTTTCCAAATTCGTTGGGCGATCGCGTCAATAAGGTAGTTAACATGGCAGCAAAATCACACTCTCTAATCAAAGCCTCAAAGATTAATAGAATGAGTGAGATCGAGTTTCACCATCCACTCAATTTCAATTCAGAAATATATCTTCGCCCTCTTGGAACAAATGTTGGTTTCAAGCGAATCAGTGTTTCCCTTGCTCGCGTGCCAGCAGGAAAAGAGTCTTTTATTTATCATGCACACCACAACGAGGAAGAGTGGATTTATATTCTTTCAGGGCGAGGTATTGCGGAGATTGGAGAGGGAGAATATGAGGTTGAAGCAGGAAACTTTATGGGGTTTGGACTACCTCAGCCACCCCATCATCTGCGTAATCCATTCAGTGAAGAACTGGTCTATCTAGTGGGAGGGGAGAAAGTTGATTTTGATATCGGTGTTTTTCCTCGGCACGGTAAACGGGCAATACGAGATGGAGAGAAAGCATACATCGTTGATGAGTCTTCGTTACAAGATTTCTTCAGCGGTTAAGCAATAGAAGAAGAAGAAATGTATAAGTCAACAAGCGATCGCCTATAACCAAACAGAAACAATAAAGACCATTCATTGAGATAGATTTAGCCTGTTTCTAATCTAAGGAGAAACACTAAGCTTTCGGAGACAATAATCGCTTAGAAAACAACAACTTATCTGGAATAGGATTGGGAATCTAAGTAGTTTGAAGATTTAAATTGATAACCTGTACTATAGGCTTGTAAGTTAATGCTACTGGTCGTACCTTGCTCAATACACCACCTAGAGATGCTACTCGCTGGTAAAGAAAGATTTTTTACAGAGTTTGAAATTTCTGTAGCAGAAGACCATGAACTAATCCCCGAACTGCTTCAATTTTCGTTAAAGAATTTGAGGTTAGGGACTATTCTTCCGCATTGGTTAATTCATATGCTGATACTCAAAGAGCCACAAATCATGGTGGGAATTGCGGGTTATAAGGGAAATCCCAATCCTCAAGGTGTAGTAGAGATTGGTTATTCTATAGCTAAGTCTTATCAGGGCAAAGGTTTAGCTACCCAAGCAGCTAGAACTCTTATCGAGCGAGCATTTGCTACTAAAGAAGTTACAGTTGTCAGGGCGCATACCTTACCGCAAGAAAATCCCTCAACAAGCGTCCTCAAAAAAGTTGGCATGACTTTCATCGGCGAGTTTGAAGATGAACAGGATGGAAAGGTTTGGCGATGGGAGATTCACCTCTGAAAAAATAAACATTCTAGACAATAGGAGTATATTTCCATGACAGCAATGGATTATTCTCAAGTAGCTCATTGGTATGATATTTACGTCAACACCGAGCTAGATGTACCATTCTTTTTAAATGAAGCACAAAATAGCGATCGCGTACTGGAATTAACCTCTGGCACTGGTCGCTTATCAATTCCACTGCTTGAGGCGGGTGTATCTTTGACTTGCGTCGATAATTCTCCTGAGATGCAAGCCATTCTACGTCAGAAAGTAGTAGCTAAAAGTCTAACTGCCAATATCTATGAAATGGATATGTGCAACCTTACTCTTCAAGAAAAGTTCGACCTGATAATTATCCCCTTTAACTCTTTTTCCGAGATTTTGAGGATTGATGAACAACGTCAAGCATTAACAGGAATTAGGCATTGCTTAACAGAGACAGGACGTTTTATTTGTACGCTACATAATCCTTCCATTAGGCTCAAGTCGGTTAACGGACAGTTGATGCTGCGAGGGAAATATTCTCTTCCTAATGAGGAAACTCTGTTTTTATGGAGTGTGGAAGAATGCGATCGCCAAAATTCTCTGGTCAAAGGTACACAATTCTGGGAAGTATACGATCGCGATGGACTGATGCAGCGTAAAAGTTTTCTCGATATTCAGTTTTATCTCCACCAGCCGAGTGAATTTAAGAAGCTAGCCGAATCGCAAGGTTTTCATCCAGTTAATTTGTATGGAGATTATGCTTATTCTGAGTTTCAAGAGTCAACCAGTCCTTTTATGATTTGGGTGTTGTGCCAGCAGTAATTTAGATAACTCTACGATTTCACTCAAAAAATAGCACCTGAAGGAGATTTTAATCAATTATGCAACCTAAAGAACTAATAAAAGCATATGTGGAGGCATTCAATCGAGCTGATGCTGATGCTTTGGCAAACTTCTACAGTGAGGAAGCAATTAACCATCAAGTAGTAAACAGTCCAGTTGAAGGACGGGATGCCATACGTCAAATGTTTGTCTCAGAATTTGCTACCACCAAAATGGTTTGTATCATCGAAAATATTTTTGAAGATGGCGAGTGGGCAATTCTGGAATGGTGCGATCCTCTCGGTTTAAGAGGCTGTGGTTTTTTTCACATAGTAGATGAAAAAATCGTGTTTCAAAGAGGATATTGGGACAAATTATCTTTTCTGAAACAACATGACTTACCTTTGCCAGATGACGATTATATTTATTGAAAAACTGATGCTTACTAAAGAAAAAGCTCAAAAAATTGCCCATCAATGGATTAAAGCCTGGAACGATCGCGATCTAGACAAAATTATGTCCCATTATGAGGATAATATCTTATTAATTTCACCGATCGCAGTAAAGATATTAGACAAGCCCAATGGCACTGTAAGCGGGAAGAAAGAGCTGCGAAAATATTTCCAGAAAGGTCTTGAGATTTATCCTAATCTTAGATTCAACCTTCAAGACATAATGTGGGGAATTTCTAGTCTCGTCCTCTATTATGTGAACCAAAATGGGACAAAAGCAGGAGAATTTATGGAAATTAGTACTTCTGGTAAAATCTCCAAGGTCATCGCTCACTACGACATTTAAGCTATTTAAACTAGCTCGATCTGGATTCAAGAAATAATTAATACGCTTAGTGTGAATTCGCTTCACGCTTTACGTAGAGCTCTTAGCTTTTAGCCTTTAGCCTTTAGCCTTTAGATATAAAATACAAGATATCGTAAATTACTCAATTTAAGCTGCAATCAGGGTTGAAAAACCAGCATTGACCTCTGTAAGTTTAAGTACAAGTTCAAAAGCCTGTGGGGTATGCTCGGGAAACCAAGCTGATCCAACCATGTAAGAAGCTTATAGCTTACAGCTAAAAAAAGAATCCCTCTAATTTTTAATTCACACTAGACGTAATTAATGTTTATGTCGAGATATCTGATGAATAAACGCAATCTGGCAATTTTGATTTTCGATAATGTAGAAGTTCTGAATTTTGCAGGACCATTTGAAGTCTTTGCCGTAACTTCTGAGTTAAACAATTACGAACCGTTTAACGTCTTCTTGGTAGCAGAAACTCAGAGAACATATAAAGCAGTTAATGGCTTGCAAGTAGTTCCTGACTATGAAATTTCCAACTGTCCCCATCCAGATATTTTAGTCGTACCTGGGGGTGTAGGTACTCGCACTCAGATGAATAACCAGAAGCTTATTACTTGGATTCAACAAGTTAGCGAATCAGCAGAGATAGTGATGTCAATCTGTACTGGTGCGCGTCTTTTGGCAAAGGCAGATTTACTCAATGGTTGGGAAATAACCACCCACCACGAAGCATACGATGAGCTACGTCAATTAGTTCCTACTGCGACTGTTAATGAACAAAAACGCTATATTGACCAGGGTAAAATTATAACCACTGGCGGGATATCGGCTGGTATTGATGGATCTTTGTATGTTGTCGATAAACTTTTGGATCGAAAAATTGCCAAGAAAACAGCAATTTATATGGAATACGATTGGCAACTAGAAACGGTAGTAAATTAAGAGGTTATCAATCTGAAAATTTCGCTCGAAAAAACGATCGACAATGAAAATTGAAAGTAATGAAAAAACATTCATATCGCATATCTATGCAATGGACGGGAAATAGTGGTCGAGGGACTGTCAATTATCGAGCATACAATCGCTCCTATGAAATTGAAGCACCAGAAAAACCTGTAATTTTTGGCTCATCCGATCCTGCTTTTCGTGGCGATAAAACCAAATACAATCCTGAAGAATTATTAGTTGGTTCTCTGTCTAGTTGCCATATGTTGTGGTATTTACATCTATGTGCCGAGGCTAAGATTATTGTTACTCATTATCGCGATCAAGCGATTGGCATGATGACCGAAACTAAAAGTGGTGGAAGATTTACCGAAGTTATTCTCAAACCAGAAATTGTTATTCAAACCGAGAAAAATTTAGAATTAGCGCAACAACTACACCATCAAGCTCACGACTTTTGTTTTATTGCTAATTCAGTTAACTTTCCCGTTCTTTGTCAACCGTCAATTATGGTAAACAACCCAGTTAACCCATAGCTTGGTTAAAAATTTGCTTGACTTTTAAGTGGAATATTTTAAGTAAAACCATTGAAACTGCTATTTAAAAAGATTGAAAGGAGATACCATGAAAATTTACGGCGATCTTCAATCGGGTAATTGCTATAAGGTTAAGCTTGTATGTGCTTTGTTAGAGATAGAGCATGATTGGATAGAAGTTGACATCTTGGCAGGTGATACTAAAAAGCCCGAATTTTTAGAGAAAAATCCTAACGGCAAAATCCCTTTGTTAGAGTTAGCTGATGGTCGATATCTTTCAGAATCCAATGCAATTATCAATTTTTTGGCTACTGGTAGCGAACTGTTGCCAAAAAACGATTTCGATCTGGCTAAAGTTCAGCAGTGGCAGTTCTTTGAACAATACAGTCACGAACCATACATAGCAGTGGCTCGATTTATAGCTAAATATTTAGGCTTACCAGAAGAACGCAAAGTAGAATACGAATCTAAACAAGCTGGTGGTTATAAAGCACTCAATGTCATGGAACAACAGCTTAAAAAATCTAAATATTTAACTGGCAATAATCTGACTACTGCCGATATTTCCTTGTATGGTTATACTCATGTAGCAGAAGAAGGTGGTTTTGACCTGACAAAATACCCAGCAATTCAAGCGTGGATCGACAGGATTGCTTCAGAACCGAAATATATAGGCATGAACTAAGGTGAAAAGTTTTCATTAGGCATTCACTAGTGCTTGTTAAATAAAAATTGTGAAATTTGTGTTTTCTGTAACTTTTACAGAGTGATTGATTGAGATATGAGTAATCCAATTGAAACACAACTTATCAAAGCGGAAGAACGGCTTAGAGTGGCAATGCTTGATTCGGATGTAAAAGTTCTCGATGAATTGCTTGCACCAGAACTCATTTTTACCAACCATCTCGGTCAAGTTTCAGGCAAACAAGACGATCTTGCCGATCATCAATCTGGGAAGTTTAAAATTGAAGTTTTAATACCTTCAGATCGCCGTATTCAACTGATAGGTAATGTAGCGATCGCTACTGTTAAAGTCCATTTAGTCGGCAGCTACGAAGGTACTGGTTTTGATAATAATTTGCGCTTTACTCGTATTTGGAATCTGTCTTCTGGTGGTACTTGGCAGATAGTTGCTGCTCATTCTAGCGTTGTGGTGTAGTTTACTTTGTAGCGTGGATATCCTACTAAAAGGAATTTTTGTATGTTATCAACTTTTTACGATGAAATGTCGCCTTATTATCATCTTATTTTTGAAGATTGGGATGCCATGATCGAGCATCAGGCGAAAATCATCAAGGGCATAATCGATCGCGAATGGGGTATGGATCATCTTTCAATAGTTGATGTTTCTTGTGGAATAGGCACACAAGCAATTGGTTTAGCTCAACTTGGTTATGAAGTTGAAGCCTCCGATCTGTCTTCACAAGCGATTAAACGCGCACGACAAGAAGCGGAAAAAAGGAATATAAAAATTAAGTTTTCCGTAGCGGATATGAGATATTCCTTTCAACACCATCAGAAGCAGTTCGATTTACTAATCTCGTGCGACAATTCGATACCGCATCTTTTATCAGATACAGATATATTGGCTGCATTCAAAGAATTCCATGATTGTATAAAGCCTGGTGGTGGTTGCATTATTACGATACGCGATTATGCCAAGGAAAACTGTAAGGGCATACAATTTAAGCCTTATGGATTGCGAATAGTTGACGACACCAAATATATAATTTTTCAAATCTGGGAGTTTGAAGCAGATATTTATGATTTATCGATGTATTTTATCATCGAGCGCGAACATCTGAGGATTGAAACTAAAGTGTTTCGCTCTCAATATTACGCGATTAGCATATCAAAAATAATCAAACTATTGCAAATGGCTGGATTTATTGCGGTAAAACAAATTGAAAGCGAGTTTTACCAGCCAATCATCATTGGAAAAAAAACATTGTGAGAATCCAATAGAACTATTAAAGACAGATGAAAAAAATTACTGTAATTACAGGTGCTAGTCGCGGTATCGGTGCTGCTACTGCATATCTTGCTGCCGAACGGGGTTATGCCGTTGGTGTCAATTATCTTCGTAATAACGAGGCGGCTAAAAAGGTTGTCGATAAGATCGAACAACTGGGCGGAAGAGCGATCTCCCTCGCTGCCAATGTGGCTTCGGAAACTGATGTAATCGCTCTGTTTAATACAGTAGAGAAAGAACTTGGAACGGTAACGGCGCTGGTTAACAATGCGGGAATTTTAGAGCGACAAATGCGGGTGGAAAATATGGATGCCGAACGCCTGCATCGCATCTTTGCTACCAACATCATTGGTAGTTTTTTGTGTGCCAGGGAAGCTATAAAACGAATGTCTACCAAACATGGTGGTGTAGGAGGAGCGATTGTTAATGTTTCATCCGTTGCTTCTCGCCTTGGTTCTCCTGGGGAGTATGTAGACTATGCTGCCTCTAAAGGTGCGATGGATACCATGACCATTGGGTTAGCTAAAGAAGTTGCTGAAGAAGGTATTAGGGTTAACGCTGTACGACCTGGTTTTATTGATACCGAGATTCATGCCAGTGGTGGCGAACCAAATCGGATTGAGCGAGTTAAAGAATTTGTCCCGATGAAAAGAGGTGGTAGAGCCATGGAAGTAGCACAGGCAATTTTGTGGTTATTGTCCGATGAGGCTTCCTACATCACTGGCTCTTTTACCGATATTACGGGAGGTAGATAACCCAAGGGAAGACAGGAAATAAAATGTCCTAATCTTATATGCGTAATGCTATCCCTACTTCTTCTTGATCGCTGTTTAGATTAATAACAATAGAACAATGCGATATGGCTAATCACTCTAAATCATGACCACTGTAAATTTAGATACCAACAAAGCTGAAACCTTTGCCGAACGTCTACTAGATATTCTCAATCATGGGGCGATCGCTTTGGCTATGTCCCTCGGTCATCGCACCAGATTATTTGACGCGATGGAAAATTTAACTCCCTCTACCAGCCAACAAATAGCCGACGCAGCAGGTTTAAACGAACGCTATGTCAGAGAATGGTTGGCAATCATGGTTACTGGTGGTGTTGTCGATTACGATCGCGAAGAAAAAACTTATTACCTACCCCCAGAACATTCAGCTTTTCTCACGAGAGCGGCATCTTCCGATAATATTGCTACTTTCGCTCAATATATAGCTCAATTAGGCAGCGTCGAAGATCGGATTGTTGAATGTTTTCATCTCGGTGGCGGTGTTTCCTATGCTGAATTTAAACGTTTTCATCAAATCATGGCAGAAGATAGCGGTCAAACTATCGTTGCCAATTTAATTGAATTGGTTTTACCTTTAGTTCCTGGAGCGATCGACGCTCTCAAAAAAGGTATCACCTTATTAGATGTCGGTTGTGGTAGCGGTAAGGCTCTTATCAGAATGGCGAAAACTTTTCCGAATAGTCAATTTAAAGGCTATGATTTTTCCCCAGAAGCGATCTCCAATGCGCGAACTGAAGCCCAACAGCGAGAACTATCTAACGTTCGATTTGAAGTTAAAGATGCTGCAACTATCTCTGAAATCGAACAGTACGATTTAATTACTACTTTTGACGCGGTTCACGACCAAGCTAAACCCAATGTAGTTCTCAAAAATATCTACCGTGCCTTAAGTCCTAATGGATTTTACCTGATGCAAGATATTCGAGCCAAAACCGAGGTAGGGGATAATCTCGACCATCCTTTAGCCCCTTTACTTTACACTGTTTCTTGTATGCACTGTATGACCGTATCCCTAGCAGACGGGGGAATGGGCTTGGGAACGATGTGGGGCGAAGAAAAAACCCTGGAAATGCTGCAAGAAGCTGGATTTGAAAGTATTGAAATCGAGCAACTCGACCATGACATCATGAACAATTTCTATATTATTCAGAAAACTTAGGGAGAACAAATATGTGTGGACTTTGTTCGTTAGTGAAGCATTCTCAAAGATTTAAAAAATCGGATTTATCGGTATTCGATCCACAGAATTTATCTGACCAAATTACTAAAAAGCAATCCGCTTTACAAACAAAATATAAATCTTCGTACTCAAAAGCGTGATGCTACCCGTGCATCTCTCCCACTCTAGCTAAGCGATCGCGCAAATTCGGGAGATAGATAAAGACTTCTAGAGGAAACTATGAATACTGTTGGAATTGTGGGAGGAATTGCTCCTGAATCGACAATTGAATACTATCGTTTAATCGTTTCCTCTTACTGCGATCGTGAGAAAAACGGTAACTATCCTTCAATCATGATTAATAGTATCAATATGAAAAAGATGCTCGATTTGATTGGAGAAAATCGGCTAAATGAAGTCGTAGAATATTTAGCCTCTGAAGTAAATAAGCTAGCAAAGGCTGGGGCTGATTTCGCGGTATTGGCATCAAATACACCCCATCTTATCTTCGATGAAGTCCATAAGGCATCGTCCTTACCTATGATTAGTATTGTTGAAGCCACCTGTGAGAAAGCGAGAGAGATTGGTATGCAAAAAGTCGGTTTATTCGGCACCAAATTTACGATAATGGGCGGTTTCTATAACAGGATATTCGCCAAACAGAATATCGAAGTAATAGTACCCGACGAAAAAGATCGAGACTATATTCACGAGAAATACATGAATGAACTTGTGAAAGGAATTTTTCTGGATAAAACTAGAAATGACTTGCTTAATATTGTGACAAAGATCGAGCAACAACATGAAATTCAAGGTTTAATATTGGGCGGAACCGAACTTCCGCTGATATTAACGGCATCTGGCAATGCTGAAGTACCTTTCCTAGATACGACCAGAATTCATGTTGAAAGCATTCTAAGGAAATTAACATAGCGTGGCAAGATAATTATTCTCTTTGCTCAAAGCATCAAAGATTAGTTTGATAATTGAGACGAAATCTTATAGAGAAATTGATTCCGAACAGTTAATCATTAATATTTTTTGTTTACAGACCACCAAAAATAAAAAATAAAGCTCAGATTTGCTTGGAAAACAGATGCTTATTAGAGTTGCTCAACAGAAAGATATCGAAACTCTTTTTGATATTAGAACCAGTGTCTTGGAGAATCATCAATCCCGTGAAGAAATTGCCGAACTTGGTATAACCCCAGATTCGGTTGCTAAGATGCTGCAAACAGATTGCCGTGCTTGGGTTGTCGAACTCGACGACCGATTAATCGGATTTTCTATCGCTAATAAAACTGAAAAAACAGTTTTTGGTATATTTGTTCGTCCTAGTTTTGAAGGTCGAGGAACTGGTCGTATCTTAATGCAGGCAGCAGAAGACTGGTTATGGTCAAACGATTTAGAAGAGATTTGGCTGGTCACGGGTAACGATCCAAAATTGAGAGCCTATGGTTTTTATCTTCATCTAGGGTGGATTCCTATTGGTGTTGAATCTGATGGAGGTTTTGAAGGTGAGATGAAATTTATCAAAAGACGAATGCTGTTACGTTAATGAAACAAAAGGATTGAGTTAATCTCACAACAAAAAGTATGTGGGATTTTGTGTCACTTGTCCTACGTTTTTTATTCTTTTAACCAGTAATTAACGATCGATAACTGAGGAATAAACTATGGTAAGTTACAAATTTTATACGGCTGATGTTTTTACCGATCACATTTTGGGGGGGGGCAATCAGCTGGCTGTGTTTCCCGATGCCAAAGGTCTTAGTAGCGAGATGATGCAGAAAATAGCCAAGGAGTTTAATCTATCGGAAACGGCTTTTGTTTTACCACCGCAAAATTCAAATAATACAAAAAAACTGCGAATCTTCACTCCAAGCACAGAATTACCCTTTGCAGGACATCCTACTATCGGTACGGCTCATGTCCTGGCTGCTATTGGTGAAATACTAAGAGAAAATCAAAGTACGGAAATAATCTGTGAAGAAGGCGTTGGAGATGTGAGGGTTGTCATTCATTCTCAAGATGGAAAGTCTGTTGCTGCCAATTTAACTACGGCACAGTTGCCTGAATTTATCCCTAATCCTCCAGAAGCATCAATTATTGCTCGAATTCTCTCCTTAAAAACAGGAGATTTGCTTCTGGGAAAATGGAGTCCAGAAGCGGTTTCTTGTGGTGTTTCTTTCTTATTTGTGCCAGTGCGCGATCGCGCTGCTTTGGGTAAGATATCACTCAATTTAGAATTATGGCAAAAACATTTACAAGCCTCTCAAGCTCCCCAGTTATATGTCTTTTGCTTCGATTCTGAGTTAGAGGGTTCGGATATAAGAGCCAGGATGTTTGCTCCCGCAATGGGAATTGCCGAAGACCCCGCTACGGGAGCAGCAGCATCGGCTTTGGCAGAATACCTTGGTGTGCGAGATCAGACTGAAAGTGGCTTACTTCAATGGAGAGTGGAACAGGGTTTTGAAATGGGTCGCCCTAGCATTTTAGAAGTAGAAGCTGAGAAACAGGCAGGTCAAATAGTTAAAGTGCGGGTTGGTGGTCAATCGGTCATGGTTAGTGAAGGCGAGATTGAGATTCCAGATGTATAAGTTTAGATCGACAGCAAATTAAAATCAAAACAATGACAGAGATAAAAAACCGTAAATCGAGTAATCATTGGCAATCTTCACTAGGATTTATTGCTGCTGCTGCTGGTTCGGCAGTAGGACTGGGTAATATCTGGAAGTTTCCCTATATTGCTGGTCAAAATGGTGGTGGTACTTTTGTGTTGTTTTATCTATTGTGTATCGCTATTCTGGGAATTCCCATTATGATTGCAGAGGTAATGTTGGGTCGCACAACTCAGAGTTCGCCATTACGAGCTTTTCAACTTCTATCCCAGCGTAATTCTGGTTGGCAATATGTGGGCTTGCTAGGCGTCTTTGCTGGAATACTAATCTTGTCTTACTACAGTATTGTTGCTGGTTGGGGAATGCATTATCTATTTCTTTCTCTAGTAGGTGGATTTCCCCAAGATAGCAACCCTCAAGCATACAGTGATTTATTTGATTCCTTAGTGCAATCTGTGAGGTTGAATATCTGGTGGCACAGTGTTTTTATGGGATTAACTACCTGTATAGTTTTACGAGGTATTCGCGGTGGCATCGAACGATTTGCAAACTGGGGGATGTTAGCTCTGGCGATCTTGCTGGGAGCATTAGCTATTTATGCCAGTACCCTATCGGGTTTTATGCCTGCGGTTAAGTTTCTGTTTGCTTTTAGCCCTAACTTTACCTGGACATCAGCATTAGAAGCATTGGGTCATGCTTTCTTTTCCTTATCCCTGGGTATTGGTGTGATGTTAACCTATGGTAGCTATTTGCAGCGAGATGCAGATATTGTCGGCACATCCATTGCTATTGCGATCGCCGATACAATGGTTGCTATTGGTGCTTGTCTGGTTATGTTCCCGATCGCTTTTAGTGTGGGATTAGAACCAGCAGCAGGACCTGGATTAATTTTTATCAATATTCCCATCGCTCTAGTTCAACTTCCTTTTGGGCGGATTGGCTTATTAGTCTTTTTCTTATTATTGTTACTTGCTGCTTTAACTTCAGCTATTTCTTTATTAGAAATGGCAGTGGCTTTTCTCATCGATTCTTGTGGTTGGTCGAGATCGATAGCAGCTTCTACAATGGCAGCATTTATTTATTTATTAGGTATTCCCTCGGCTCTCAGCGGTGGTCGTGGATTTTTTGGTGCAGGCTTAAAGCAAGTTTTGGGGATGACTTGGTTTGATATGGCTGACTATCTGGCAAGTAATTGGTTACTAACTCTTGGTGGCATTGGAATTAGTCTGTTTGTTGGTTGGCAATTAAATTCTCACCAAAGATTGAGCGAATTTAGCAATAATTCCTTAATTGGTTCGCTACCCCAGCTATATTCCTTTTGGCTGTTAGTAATTCGTTGGCTATCCCCAATCGTAATCGTTTTAATTATGTTTTACAATTTGGGAGTTTTGTAGAACTGATAGTCGAGCCTATCATCATCATCGTTTAGATTAATGCTTGCTTGAAGTGTTGGTCGCGTGATAAAAAGTTTGTCAGAAATGCTAGCCATTGTTTGCTCAGATAGATCGGCATAGAAGATTACTCTTCTGTCAATCTCCTGATAGTCAATTTTTATCTTCTCTTTGGGACTCTGGGATTATTCTATGTCATTATTCATGGCTAGTAACACCTGTAAGTTGTTGACTTGTAGGCACATCCTTAGTTGGGTGTGTCGATATCCCAAATTAGACAGTCAGGGACATTATCATCTTCATGCAGGCTCTGGTTGGGTTGCGTAGCTTGCAAATAAAGCCCACCAATGATGTGAGCAATAGCTTCATCAGTGAGTTCAACATATGGGGTTGACTGGGTGCTGATTACGGCTAATATTTGGTCAAGCTGTTCTTGCGAGGATCTATTTTCGTCAGGCATAGTGGCATCTCCTATTTAGGACTAGTATCTTTCATGCTATGAATTGTTCGATATCTCATTTATTTGAGTGCATCTCAGTTTTAAGCGATCGCTTTGGAGCTAGAGGAAAAAAGCAATTACGCGACCCGTAGCCGATGGATCGCATCTATTAAATTCATTGAGTAATTACTAGGCTTAAAACCTAAGCTATTTAGTTATAGGATGCAAAATCAAACTATCGAATAAATAAACTATGACAAAGGGATGACTGAGAACTCGACTCAGTTTGTATTGACTTATAAAATTCAAGACAGCAAAGCGATTACATTGCGACTCGTAGCCAAACTCGCCAACTTCAAAAATAACTGTCTGGGGAGCAGTTTAAAAGATTATAAAGTTATTTGTTGTTAGATTCAGACCACTATCCAGACTGGCAATCTGAACTTGCTTAGCAGCATTAATCCCATCAATATCAAAGAACAGATCGCCATTGAGGTCGTTGTAGATCAGGCGATCGCTAGCATCCGCAGCACCAGCACCAGCACCAATAGTAAACTGAGCTTGACCGTAGAGCGTATCGTTTCCGTCGCTTCCATTAATGACTATCATTATTTTATTACACCTAATTCTGTAATTAAAAAACATAACTAAATGATTTAACAAATTTATTTTAAATGTTCTTTTAATCAACAAATTTGTTTGCTATTGATTCATATTTACAAATCTTTAGCTGAGTTCCCGCCTGACAATTTAGCGACTTTGTATTGAGTTATTTATTATATTAATGTCGATCCCAAATCAGTATTTTATCTTAAGAACTAAGAGCTAAGAGCTACAAATCAACAATCTTTCAACAAAGCTAATTCACATCAGGCGTATAATATAATATATATCGAGAGTTGGTTAATTTCTTTTAGATTTGTTTTGGCTATTTTTGGCGATCTATAGGATATAGATTGCGTTGTAATCGCTCCAATTTAAGTTAGCAACCATCGATAAACTCCCAGACAATCAACAAATAAAAAAATTGAGGCTGCATAAACTATCATGAGATAATCTTTATCTTGTATACTGGCAATCAAAAGCTGGCTAGAGCTTAAAGCCAAACAAACAAAGCCATAACAACTAATCTCAATATTGGCTGCTAGTATTACCCCTCCAATGACTGCACAAGCACTACTAGAAAGTTTAAGTAACTGACAAGCTAGAGCAATCTGTTTTTTTCTGAATTCCATTATCTTTTAATCATTTTATATCTAGCTATTAAGCAATTAGAAATCTAACTTTTTTTTTCTTTAATTTCTTTAATGTCTAATCATGATTCAGCTATTAAGTATTTATTATTTTCTCTTTTCTCTTTTCTGAACTAAGTTGATAACAGCGTTCAAGAAAGCTGCTAGACTCTTAACCTGATCTGGCTTTTGATGCTTTCTAATTAGTAAATACTGAGTGCACTTCCAAATATCAATTACTTTTTTCTGTGGCATATTTTTTTCTATAAAAGTTTTTCTGAGCATCAAATCAAAAGCGTGTTAATGTTCCATCTCATCCAATTTCGAGAATAGAAATATAATCGCTTTGGGCAGTAGCTATTTCCATAGCAACTGTATTTAAATCGAGAGAGATACTATGCTATGTAAACTCAAAGTAATTCCTTGCCCTAAATTCTTGCTGTTCATAGTAATGAATTGTGATTTAACCCTTTCGATTTCTATATTCAACAAGCAATTACCGAGTTCTAAGGTGACAAGTTACCTACTTTGTATTGATTTATCCTGAGTTATTTACCATAGTTGTTGTGTACTAAAAAATATCCTTAAATCTGCTTTGAGAAAAATTTTATTTAAAATCTAGCAATCAATATATATATAGATTTAGATTGACATATAAATATTGTTAGAAGGGGTTTTCTGGTCAAAAATTTTAGATAAAAGTATATTAAAAATGTCTAGATCGTTAAAAGTGAGTTCAGAGCATCTGGAAAAAGTAAAATTTTCCCTGTTGGATAATAGTTTTCCTTCTCAAAGAGCCTTAGCTCTTCATTTAGGATTAGCTTTATCTACTGTGAGCCGATTTTGTACGGGAAAGCCTGTAGATTACGGTACCTTTGTTGATATCTGCGAGACATTACATTTAAAGTGGCAGGATTTTGCCGATCCTAATCATAGTTCTCAGGTTTCAGCGAAAGCAAAACCGATGGTATTAGAAGAATCCCTTCCAAGCTCGTTTAACGAAACTATTTTTACTTCCTCTATTACAGAAGAGCTAGATACAATAGAAACAGCAACAACACAATTAGAATTACCAGAAGGACAGGTTCGGTTGGGTTCAAGGTTATATGTTGAACGTCCTCCCATCGAATCCCTGTGCTATAAAACTGTTTTAAAAGCAGGTTCATTAATTCGCATCAAAGCACCACGACAAATGGGAAAGTCATCCCTCATGTTAAGAATCTTGGCTTTAGCGTTACGACAGAATTACCGTATAGTAACAATTGATTTTCAGCTAGCTGACAGCAAAATTTTTCAAGATTTAGATTTATTCTTAAAATGGCTTTGTGTCACTGTCAGCAAAAGATTGGACTTGTCCAATGAGGTAGATAAATATTGGGACGATATTTTTGGCTCAAAGATGAGTTGCAACGATTACTTTGAAAACTATTTATTGGCAAACATTGACCAACCGTTAGTTTTAGCTTTAGAATCAGTCGATCTGATCTTCCCCCATATCGATATAGCTGATGATTTTTTTGCTTTATTACGTTCTTGGCATGAAGAAGCAAAATGGAATTCTATCTGGCAGCAACTACGATTAATTCTGGTACATTCAACTGAGGTATATATTCCTCTCAGCATCAATCGATCGCCTTTTAATGTAGGATTACCCATAGAATTGCCTGAGTTTGATCTCTTACAAATAATCGATTTGGCTCAAAGACAGGGACTTGATTGGAATTCGGAACAAGTTAAACAAATTATGGATTTGTTAGGAGGACATCCTTTTCTGATCCGAATAGCTCTTTATCATTTAGCGAACCAGGATTTTTCCTTGTCACAATTATTGTCAGTGGCAGCAACAGAAACTAGTCCCTTTAATAATCATCTACGCCGACTGCTGTGGAATCTCCAGCAACAAAGTAATTTGCTTGTATCATGGCAAATAGTAATCGAGTCGAATGCTTCAGTATATTTGGACTCAATAAAAATGTTTAAGTTACACAGTATGGGATTAGTGCATATACAGGGTAATGAAGTAATACCTCGTTGTGAATTGTATCGGCAATATTTTAGAAATCGCTTAAACTAATTACCTGTATAGTGAATCTAAAGCTTTCTCACACCAAGCTAAATCAAACACAGATTGATAAATGCAGTTATAAACCAGAAATTTACTTCCCTCTTGCTTAACCAATCCTGATAAGAGTAATTCTTTGTGTACCTTACTGTCATCAACTATTACTTCTGCCTGGTCTAATATTTGCTGGTATAGTTGCAATAACCTAATCGGATCAGACGAATTCAATAATCTGTCGCGGATAGTTTTAAAATGTTGAGGATCGTCTTTTGATTCCCAATTATCAATAATTTTGCCTTGAATTAAATGATCTATCCATTCTGTTTTCATCCCTTCCGTTGGTGGAATTTGAACCTCAAGCATTAGGCTACAAATCTTTTGTGTTAAAAAAGGTTGTCCTCCCGTCCAAGCTAAAACTTGTTTAATAAGTGCTTGAGGATTCTGAAATTTAGATGCTAAACCCTCAGTTAAAGGCTTAACCTCATGAAGCTGAAATCCCTGGAGAGCGATCGCATTACCTATATTAAAGGGAGTACAATATTTATCTTGGATCAAACTCGCAGAAGTAGCAACGCCTAATAAAACAAAGTTTAATCGTTGATATTCAGGGTAATCATTACGATTATTATAGCAGGCACGAATTACGGCAAAGAAATCATCCAACCTAAAACTTAAGCTCAGAACACTATCAATTTCATCAATAAAAATAATAATCCTACCACGAATTTCCCGTAGTAATATTTGTTCGATAAATTCACTAAATCTTTGCACTGGAGAAAGTAAATCTAAACTGCACCACCAGCTACGAAAATCAAATTTATCCGCTAATTTTAGACTATTGACGAGACGATAAATTACTCCAGCATACCACTGTTCTATAGTTGTTTTTTGACTACCAATCATAGTTAAATCGACAGCAACACAAATAATCCCTTCTTTTTGTAGCTTATTCATGATGCGGACTCGCAAACTAGATTTACCCATGTGTCGAGAATTAAGAATGTAGCAATAGTGTCCTTGTTTAAGGTTTTGATAGAGATCAGTATCTGCCTGTCTGATAACATAAGTAGGTGCATCAATCGTTAGGCAACCACCTACTTGATATTCAAAGGCTTTTTCTTGTTTTTGTTGACGCAGTAGAGCATTCTCAATCGATACCGCAACTTGAGTCGAAATTAATTTTAAAATCTCTAATCTTTCAGCAGTAAAGGCTTTTTCAGCTAGGTTATTTTCCAGATAGAGAATGCCGATTAATTTACCTTGATTGAGAATCGGCAAACATAAGACCGATTTTATTTCGTTGTTAATAATGTATTCATCATTTATAAATAAGCCTTCGCTACTAGCATTATCCAGTACCAGATTTTCTTGAGTTCGATAAACATAATTGATAATTGTTTGAGATATATCTTGGCAACTGTCAACTGGTAATGCCTGTAAAGTTACAATTTCTGCTGCTGCTCCCGAACCTTGGATAATAAAATTACCTGCTTGAACTAAAACTAAATAACCTTTCTCTGCTCCTGCATTTTCTAAGACAAACTTAATCAATGTTTCTAGTAATTGACTAAAATCAGTAATCTGAGCTAAAGCCTGAGATGTTTTTATTAAGGTGTTTAAGTCTAATGCTTCTTGGTTAGTAGAAGAAGAAGTGATAATCGGATTTTTCTCAGTTGATTCTGACACCACAGTCGCTAATAATTCTGGATAATTCTCATCTAAATGTTCGACTTTAGCTTTTGCACCCCATTTAAGATAACAGTAGCGAGCTTGTTTTATATAAGTAGCAGCAACTAAATTATGACCTCTAACCAAATAAAATTTAGCAGTCAGTTCGTAAGCTAAAGCTTCATCATTAAGATATTTGTTTTTGCAAGCTAAATCAATTGCTCGAATATATAAATCTTCTGCTTGAGAAATTTTGCCTAAAACTCGACATTTTTCGGCTTCGACTAAATAATATTTATGTTGATAATTCATCGGGGCATAGTGCGCCCATTTTTTTAGCTTTTTTTGATTGACTGTAACTTTTCTAATAAGTTGACTTGATGAGATTTTATTGTTTGGATCGTATGTAGCTAATCTAGCTAAGGAGCTATACAATAAGTAGACAGCATTGTCAGGAGTACTAATAGGAGATTGCAAACAATCTTCTAGAAAATAAGCATTTTTTAAAGCTTGAAAATAGTCACTAAATATATAACAAACAATTAATTCATTCAAATAAAAAAAATGTAAAACAATTTTATCTACAGTGAGATTGCCTTTATCGTGCATCTCTACTGTTAGATGTTCGTTTTTGTCAGAAGTATTTATAAGATTTAAAATTGCTCTTCTATATATGTATAGTTGTTCTAAAACAACTTTTTGATTTAGTTTTGTCAATAAATTACTATATAAATGTATTTTTTTCTCTAACTCACCTAATTCTTCACCAACATCGTAACAATAGAAACAATATGAGGCTATAGAATATGCGGCATATTCAAAATCTCCTATCTCTAGAGCATTTTGATAGCTTTCCAAAAAATCGGGATACGTTTCTCTAGCACTTACTTTTCGATGTTTGATAAATATGATTAATGTATAGATTACTTTTATTCTGATTTCTTTGGTAGCTTTTATTCGATCCAGCAAATTCAAAGCAAGTTCTGCAAACTTAAAGCTCGAATTAATATCTCCTAGAAATCCGCACAGCAGCACAGCATACATACAATACCCCAAAATAGACTCAGAAGAATTACCATATTTTAGAGATAAATTAACTATTTTGAGAGCTATTAAAACAAATAGTTTTGGATAATCCAAATAAGCAAAAGGAAATATAAGATTAAGAATACGCATTATTATTATAATTCTGCGATCGCTTAATCTGGGTAGATCGCCTAAGCTTTCAATTTGTCTTCCTGATAAAGCTAACTTAGTTCTAATTAGAGCTAGTAAAAAATGTATTTTTTTAGGTGACCTAGGAAAATTTATGCCTAAAAGTTTTAAAATTTCTAAAGCTGAGTTGATCGCTCCCTTTGGTTGAGATTGTGCTATGTGAGCTTGAATTTTAGTTTCATAAATACTTATTTTATCTAATACTGTTTTTGCTTGTTTCAATACTTCACTGAACAGGTTTTCCATTACTAAAAATTCACCACTAAGATAGGAATATTCAGCAGCAGAATTATATATATTTAGAGTAAAACGATAATTAGTATGCCAGCTATTTTTGGCTAGTAGCTTAATGCTAATTTGTAGATAGTTAAATGCAGATTGATAAGCTGCTGAAGCTTTAGCTTTTTTTCCAGCAATTAGATTTAATTTAGCGAGTTCATTTCGTTCAGATTGCTCAGTAATTAATTCTATTGCTTTATTAAATTGATTTACTATATTAAAGATATTTTCTTCTTGTTCTGATTCGGGAATATGTTGTAATAATAGTCTGCCAATTTGTAAATGCTGGGCTGATTTATCTACTTGGGGAATTAAAGAATAAGCTGCTTGTTGAATTCTATCATGAACAAATTTATATTCTACTTGTTTAGTGATTGATGAAGATTTTTGATCTATAGTATCTAATTCAACTGACTTATAGAAATCACTTAAAGGTAATACTAAGCCTTGGGCGATCGCATCATGCAAAAATAGAGCTGCTTCGGTAGGAGATGTCTCGGCGAGCATAGCCAAGGTTTCGATATCAAATTGATTACCAATACAGGAACTTAGTTTTAAAATTTCTTGAGTAGAATTAGGCAAGTTTTGAATTTTCTGCACCATTAACTCCACAACATTATTCGTAATTTGTTGGGCTTTAATTTGGGCTAAATTCCATTGCCAATTAAGACTTTGTAAGTCGAATTTTAATAGCTTTTCATAATATAATGATTTTAAAAACTCACGCATAAAGAAGGGATTACCGTTAGTTTTTGTATGCAATAACTTAGCTAAAGGTTTGATAACTGACTCAGAACTACAAAGTGTATCAGCAACAAATTGATTTAGATCTGCTAAGGTTAAAGGATTAAGACTAATTTGATTAATATCTGTCCCTGATTCTTTTATTTCTTCTACGGTTAACATCAACGGATGAGCAGCATTGACTTCATTATCTCGATAGGCTCCAATTAACAATAAACTATTGATATCAGGAGCATTAATTAACAGTTTCATCAATTTGAGACTAGCTAAGTCTGCCCACTGTAAATCATCGAGAAATATAACTAAGGGGTGTTCTGATTGGTCAAAAACCTGAATAAAGTTCTGAAAAACTAGATTAAATCGATTTTGAGCTTCTGTTGGCTGCAACTTGGGAATTGCTGACTGTTTACCGATGATCAATGCAACTTCAGGAATTATATCTACTATTACCTGACCATTAACTCCTAAAGCCCCTTGTAATTTATCTTGCCATGTTTTTAATCTTGCTTCACTTTCTGTTAACAGTTGTTCGATTAGTTTCTTGAAGGCCTGAATAACCGCATAATAAGGAATATCTCGTTGATATTGATCGAACTTACCAGAAATAAAATAGCCTTTTTTAGCTGTAATTGGTTGATAAATTTCTTTTACTAATGCCGACTTACCAATACCCGAATAACCAGATATGAGTAGTAGTTCAGTTTCTGATTTATCCTCATTTGAGGATTGTAGAGATAAAGAAGATGGGTCAGCGGGGGCTGAAATTCTCCTAAATAAAGCCAATAAAGTTTCTATTTCCTTTTCTCTACCGTAAAGTTTCTGAGGGATTTGAAATTGATTGACAATATCCTGAGTAGCAACAGGAAAATCTTCAATTACCCCTGTGGTTTCTAATTGCTGTAAACATGATTCTAAATCCGCTTGAATTCCCCAAGCACTTTGATATCCATCTTCTGCTGCTTTTGCCATTAGCTTCATCACGATATCAGAAATTACCTGGGGTAAGGGCGCTAGCTCATGGGGCGGAATAGCTTGTTTGGCTAAATGACAATAAATCAACTCTAATGAATCTTCCGTTTCAAAAGGAAGTCTTCCTGTTAACAACTCATAAAACGTGACTCCAAGGGAATAAAAATCGCTACGATAATCTATGAGCCGATTCATTCTTCCTGTTTGTTCTGGGGCGATATATGCTAAGGTTCCCTCCAAGATATCGGGATTTTTTAGGGTCAGATTTTCTTGAATTAAGCGGGTAGAAATACCAAAGTCGATTATTTTTAACTCTTGAGTCTCAAGGTTATAAACAATGTTGCTGGGGTTAATATCTTTATGGATAATATTAGCAGTGTGGATATTACCTAATGCTACGGTAATAGAAATCGCAATGGGCAAAAATTCTCTGAGAGTTAACTGTTTTCTCTCTGTTAAAATCTTCAAAGATTCCCCACCAAAATCTTCAAAGATAATCACTAAAGTATTTTGATATTTTTCCAAGCTATATGCTTTGACCACCCCTGGTATAGCCAAATTATGAGTAATCTGGTATTCCTGTTTGTAACGAGTTATTTGGGTAGGTGTGGGATAGTCTTGTCTAAGAACTTTGATAATTACGGGTAAATCATCTTGTTTTCGCTTTCCACGATAGACTACAGAATTATTACTTTGATGAATTTGAACCGAGATTTGATAATCAGCCAGAGAAATCATCAGTTTGCCCGTAAAACTGTTTACACTATTTACTTGAGGAAGTTAATGATAGCGGTTAATCTTTAATTGAACATTGAACATTGAACATTTTGGTTTCAAGCCTAAAGCATAAACAAATATTTCGATTTTCAGGCTTTATATTCACTAGAGTAAAAAGATGATAATTATCAATTATAAAACCGATCGCATCTTAAGCAAAAGCAATTAGTAGGTGTGATCGTATAATATCTAGAAGAAAAGCCACAAGGAAATTAGTTAGCTATGCAGGTATAATTAGGTAAACTAAATCCCCGCTATAAGAATCAGTTACGAGAGCGATTCCGCAACATAATCTAGGGTAATAGAATTATACTCCTTGAATCTATAATTTTTAGTAATTCCTTTAGCTGCGCCACCAATAATATTTACGAGTTATCGATCTGATAGCTTAATGGATTGAACGAAAATAGGTTGAGCCAGACTATCGTTAGATTGCTGTTGTTGATCGTTAGTTTCTAGGGGCATAATTTATATTTTCTGTTACAAAATTTGGTAACAACTTTCATACTTGCAAACCTTTGACTGAGTTTTCAACTGAGAATGACCGAGCAGTGACTGACTTTGTATTGAGTTGTCACAAGCTCGCCATAAAATTAAATTAACAATCATAATTTATGCTTCAGAGAAAAGCTGTTTTATTGATAATTATTGGGTAAGCAATCACAGGGTAAGCGCAAGAAAAATGAAGCTGTAATATGCTGTTAGAATCCATTGAATAATCAGGATTCCTCATGGCGAAAGGTTTTGGTGAAGTATCCCTGGAAAATAAGAAAAGAAGCAAATCCTCTTCAATCATGCCTGCTG
>JBCDEP010000104.1:0-23211 GCA_039179675.1 Cyanobacteria bacterium P01_G01_bin.67 | reverse complement strand
CTTCTCGGAGAATTCCTTCTGACTCACAGAGCAATTTGTATTGCTCATATGGGACTAAGTCTTTTTCTAAATCTTCTAATTTCTGTTTAACGTTAAACCAAGATAAAGGTAACTGATCGTCAACATGTTCTAATTGAATAATTTCTTGAGTAACTTTGTCTTTTAACTCTTCAATTCCTGTTCCTGTCTGGCAAGAGATTTCATAAAAGTCTTTAATCTGCGGGTATTTTTTTTGCAAACCCCTTTGATCGATATCCAAAGGATGTTGATCTGCTTTATTGCCGACAATAATTACTGGGGTATCATTACCAAAGCTTTGAATAATTTTCAGCTAGTATTCAATGCGATTTTCTTCTTCTCCTAGAGTAGTATCAATCACAAGCAAATATAAACTGCGCTTAGTGAGAAAAAATTGGTGAGTGGAGTGCATAATTTCTTGCCCCCAAAATCCCAAACATTAATTTGATACTTACTTTGATTTATTTCTATATCCCAGGGTTCGATATCAATCCCATCAGTTTTATTGCGACTTGGATTATATTGATTTCTAATTAACCTTTCCCTGACACAAGTTTTTCCGACATTACCTTGTCCTACCAATAACATTTTTGCTTCATGTAGCGGTTTTTGCAGATTACTTTGTAAGGAAAAATAGTAATTTATGATTGTGTCTGGTTCATTATATTTGGCAATAACTTCAGGCGGAATAGGCAGAGAATTATTCCAGAGATAAAGTACTTTGAGGTTGGTCAGTTGTCCGATTTCTGCGGACAGACTACTGAGGGAATTACTCCTGAGATCAAGTTCAGTGAGGTTAGATAGTTGTCCGATTTCTGCGGGCAAACTGCTGAGGGAATTATTCCTGAGATCAAGTCCAGTGAGGTTAGATAGTTGTCCGATTTCTGCGGACAGACTACTGAGTGAATTATTCCTGAGATCAAGTTCTGTCAGGTTAAATAGTTGTCCGATTTCTGCGGGCAGTTCAGTTAATTCCATCCCAGAGAGATGGAGTTCTGCTGCCTCTTCTACTGCTGCTTGTTCAATAAGTTGCAGTGCCTTGTCGTAGGGTGTGCTTGCTTCTGATATTTTTATCTGGCTTGACTCAGAATCATGAGCGTCAATTTTTACAGCATGCCAATTGCTAACAATTTCCTCTGGGTTTAATTCCAAAACACCACAGATTAAACTAACTGCTTCTTCGCCAATTTTATACTTGCCATTGCCCCACTGAGGATTAAATAGCCACTTAACCTGATCGATAGTGACATCGGCTGTATCTTTAATCTGTTCGTAGGTATATTTTTTCAGGCGTTTGGCTTCCTTGAGCTTTTTAACCCCTTCTGCTGTGGCAAGATAACCGCCCCGTCTCTTTTATGTACTCATCCTAATTACAGTCAGGTTTTTTATACTCTAATGGATTAAAAGAGATATTGGAAAGATTATTTGAGACTAAAAAGATGAATAAAACCAGAAGTTACAAAGAAGATTAACTAAAAGCATTACAAGATCCAACTGAAGCTAGCGAAAATCTTGATACAGCTTTAGAAGATGAAAACCCACATTTTAAATCAATTGTTCCTCCAAGCTTGGGGATTAGGGGGCTGCAATCTATTTAGATTTATCCAACAGATTTGTTTATATAAAACACGCTTGAAAATGATTGTCCACAACCAAGTAGCGATCGCGCTATTTTCAGTAACTTTGGATTTAAATTGGCAGTAGAAATAAGTTAATCAATCCCAGACGAATAAATATCCAAAAAAGCAAAATCTCTGAGATATCGCCCTAAACTTGAATTATAAGCATGAAAACTTGAGCCATGATCGTAGTCAATAAAGAAGCACCGCGTACTGATTACACTCCAGCAGAATATCTGACATTAGAAGAAGCATCAGTGATTAAGCATGAATATATAGATGGAGAGATTCTATCTATGACAGGAGGTACTCCAAATCATAATGATATTACTGGCAATTTTTATACGTTTCTCAAACTGGCTTTGCGGGGTAAAGGCTACAAAGTTTTTATGACGGATTTACGCCTTTGGATTCCTCAGTTTAATTAAGATCAAGAAGATGGGTATTAGAAGTGTCCCATAGGATAAGCGATCGCTTGCCTTATTAATTCCTCAACAAATTCCGTTTTCAAGTCTCTAATCCCAATATGTCATGAGATATCGATAATAGTTGTTTACAATTAATAATGTTTGCCTCTGCTGTCAGCAAATTTATTAATTTATTACTTATCTCCAATGACTTTGATTCGGATTCCAGAATCTTGGGAAATCTCAGAAAACCAGATCACTTCTCCCAGACTCTATTACAATCGCCGTAGCTTTATTAAAACTCTTATTGGTGCTGGTATTGGTACCAGTCTATTGCCCTTAGCGGGATGCCAAAGTGGAACGTCAGGAATTGGTAAATCTGCTTCGGAAACAGAATTAGAAAAAAGTATTAATCTACCTGAAATAAAATCATTCAGCAAAAATCCTAATTTTCTGCAAACAGGACGACCTATTACCGAAGAGAAGGTAGCAGCGCAATATAACAATTTCTATGAATTTGGCGGGACAAAAAGAATTTGGCTGGATGCCCAAAAACTACCTACTGAAAACTGGAAGGTTGAAGTTGCAGGGTTAGTTAACAATCCCCGTACCTACGATCTCGACGATCTTAAACAGAAGTTTCCTTTAGAGGAAAGAATTTATCGCTTTCGCTGTGTAGAAGCCTGGTCAATGGTCTTGCCTTGGTTGGGCTTTCCCATGAGAGCATTGCTAGAAGATGTGGAACCAACTTCTAAAGCCAAGTACGTTAGCTTTACCTCATTTTATGATCCAGAAATCACTAAAGGACCAGGTTTTCATATCGGTTCGTTACCTTGGCCTTATACCGAAGGCTTGAAAATTGAAGAGATGGCTAATGATTTAGCTTTCTTTGCCGTGGGTATCTATGGTCACGATCTCCCAAAACAGCACGGCGCCCCCCTAAGGATGGTAACGCCCTGGAAATATGGCTTCAAAGGGGCAAAATCAATTGTTAAAATTGAATTTTTAGCAAAACAACCCGCAACTTATTGGAATACCCTCGATCCTAACGAGTATAAGTTTGAGGCGAACGTAAACCCTGAAGTCCCTCATCCCCGATGGTCACAAGCCACAGAGAAGTTTATTAGTACTGGTCCTGGTTTGTCCTGGGAAATTAAAGAGACTCTGCCATATAACGGTTATGGAGAGTATGTAGGTAGTTTGTATGCTTAAAAAAGATGGTCTGCATCTAAGGGTCATATAGTTGCAGACTGCTTCTTACTCGCATCTTTCTCATGTACTGGTAACTAAAAACTAAGAACTAGCAAATGGCTATGCACCCAAAACGACGAGTATAAACCCGCATCTACTAAGAACAGTATCATCTTCAGTTTCCTACATTAAATCGCCAACACCAAACTTTTAATGCCATTAGGAACTTATTGATTTATAACCTAGTCGGGATTAAGCACAATCTTCTGCCTGTAATAGCAATATAATACCCGCAGATTACTTGATCTCCGTAGCAAATGTAGAGTGAACAGCAATGAGAAAATTAATTTTTACTTTTGGGCTAGGTTTAAGTCTGGTGACTCTTACTTCATGGGGTCAAGTTGTTAATGCCTTTCCTCTACGACAAATATCTCCTGACAAGCTGAGCGATATCGGATTAGATGATAAATTAGGCAATAATGGTACAGATTTGACTCAAAAACCTGTTTATCATTGGCAAACTAATCCTGAATGTCCCAATTCTCAAGCGAAACAAGTATTATCAGGTTGGGATGTGACTCAACGGGAAACTTTATTAAAGGCAGTCGATCATAGTCTTTACTATTTAAGTACTCCCAAAGCCGTTGCCAGCTATCGTCAGCAGACTAACCCAGAATTTAACATAGCACGAGTTCGGCGATCGCTGGAGCGGTTTAAAGAGCTATTGTTAACCACTGATTCTCCCGCAGCTTTAGAACAGGCAGTCAAGTCTGAATTTATTTTTTATCAGTCTGTCGGTACAGATCTTCAGGGAACAGTTGAGTTTACAGGCTATTTTGAACCAACCTATACTGCTAGTCGCGTACGTACCGCTGAATATCGTTATCCTCTGTATCGTAAGCCAGCAGACTTTGATCGTTGGTCAACTCCTCATCCCACTCGCGCCCAGCTAGAGGGTAAAGACGGTCTAGGTAGCAAACAAAGTGTTTTAAAGGGTCAAGAACTAGTCTGGTTAAGCGATCGCCTGGAAGCCTTTTTGGTGCAGGTGCAGGGTTCTGCCAGACTGAAAATGACTGATGGCACAACTATGACCGTCGGATATGGTGGCACCACGGATTACCCTTATGTCAGCATTGGCAAGGAATTAGTCCAGGATGGAGTGTTTAATAAAGAAGAATTGAGTTTACCGAAGCTACTGGATTACTTCACCGCAAATCCGCAACTGCTAGACCAGTATCTGCCCCGTAATAATCGTTTTATCTTCTTTCGGGAAACTGCGGGTAAGCCACCCACAGGAAGTTTAGGCGTCCCCGTGACAGGCGATCGCTCGATTGCCACCGATAAGTCTTTAATGCCTCCTGGGGCATTAGCATTGATTATGGCACCAATCCCCGATGTACAGTCGACAGGAGAAATTAAGACCAAAATTGTAAGTCGTTATGTCTTAGATCAGGATACAGGCAGCGCCATTAAAGGTGCAGGGAGAGTTGATATCTTTTTGGGGAGTGGCGAAGTTGCGGGAGAAAGAGCAGGATTAATCAACAGTAGCGGTAATTTGTTCTATTTATTGCTCAAGGACAGTTAAGCTGAATTAGCGTGGTAGCAATTCATTCTTTAAACGCAAACTTGCTGGCAGTTATGGATCAATATATCAAACCAGAATTATCCTACACAATTTGGTTTAGTCAACGAACAGGCAGTACACTTCTTTGTCGGGCATTGCAATCTTTAGATATTGCAGGCAAACCTAGTGAATGGCTATACTCCCAGACAAGCTTAGATTTATTAAATAAGTATCAACTCAACAATTATGTAGAACTTCAACAGAAGCTTTGGCAGCTTGGTACTACTCCAAATGGTGTTTTTGGAGTGAAAATGGGAGCTTGCGAACCATATTTGAGCAGGATAATCAATACCTTAAAACAATTTCCAGGTTGCGATTCGCAATTTAATCGTGTAGAGGTTTGGCATAATGCTCTCCCTAACTGTAAACATATTTACATGACAAGAAGGAATAAAGTCCGTTTAGCTGTTTCTTGGTGGAAAGCAATTCAATCTCAAGAATGGCATCGGGAACAAGGAAAGTTGCCTATTTCTGTCGATCTAAAAGATAAATATAGTTACGAGGCGATCGCTCATTTATTTGCTGAATGTTCCATGCGTGAAGCTGCTATTTAGGAGTTCTTTGATGAGGGTTCTATTATTCCGTTAACTATAGTTTACGAGGATTTTGTTCTCTCTTACGAAAAAACCATTAGAAATATTCTTGATTATCTTGAATTGCTCGATTCTCACAGTGTATCCATATTACTTCCTCCCTTACAACAATTAGCAGACGATGTTTCTGAAGAGTGGGTGCAAAGATTTAGAAAAGAAAGACAGAAAGGATGGAAAAACTTTTGGTAAATATTGTGGAGAATTTAAAAGGCAATGCAAAAGCCATTAATATGAACACAATTTGATATGAATTATTGAACTATAGCTTTGTGTCGCAATATGATTCTTACAACAGATTCAATAACTTGATAAAAAAAGAGTGGCTATAGTTAACCACTCTTTTATTGAAATATTGAATTCCGATAAATCTATCTAAGATTCAAAAGACTATACAGAAACAGCTTTTTTGCTGCTAGTAGAAAGTTCTCCCTTAGCATATTTAGCAGCATAGTCATCCAAGGAAACTTGCTTGATTTTGCTAGCATTACCAGCAGTACCAAACGCTTCGTAACGTCTGAGACATACAGTCTTCATGTATGCAATTGAAGGCTTGAGGAAGTGACGGGGGTCAAAGTTAGAAGGATCTTTAGCCGCCGCCTCACGAATAGCAGCAGTAATCGCTAAACGGTTGTCAGTGTCGATGTTAACTTTACGAACACCACTCTTAATACCTTTTTGAATTTCTTCAACAGGTACACCATAAGTTTCAGGAATTGCACCACCGTTAGCATTGATGATGTCGATCCACTCTTGAGGTACAGAAGAAGAACCGTGCATTACTAGGTGAACATTGGGTAAGCGGCGGTGAATCTCTTCAATTCTGCTAATTGCCAGAATTTCCCCTGTAGGTTTGCGAGTAAACTTATAAGCACCGTGGCTGGTACCAATGGCTACAGCTAGAGCATCTACCTGAGTACGCTCTACAAATTCTACTGCCTCATCAGGATCAGTCAATAGTTGGTCTTTACTCAAAGTACCTTCAAAACCATGACCATCTTCTGCTTCCCCTTGACCAGTTTCCAAGGAACCCAAGCAGCCAAGTTCACCTTCTACAGATGCACCAACTGAGTGAGCAACTTTAACCACTTCAGCAGTTACATTAACATTATATTCAAAACTAGCAGGAGTTTTAGCATCTGATTCTAAGGAACCATCCATCATGACGCTGGTGAAACCATTGCGAATTGCAGAATAGCAGGTTGCAGGGCTATTACCATGATCCTGATGCATTGCGATTGGAATATGTGGATAGCTTTCAGCTGCTGCCAATACTAAATGGCGTAGGAAGTTTTCCCCAGCATATTTGCGTGCGCCGCGAGAAGCTTGTAAGATGACAGGGCTGTCAGCCTCATTGGCAGCTTCCATGATGGAGATAATTTGCTCCATGTTGTTGACGTTGTACGCAGGAATACCATAATTGTTTTCAGCAGCGTGTTCTAAAAGCAAACGCATTGGGACGAGCGCCATATATAATCTCCCTGATTTATATTTTTGTCAAATAGTAAGTTTTTAAGAAAGTTAAACTTCTTACTTGTCAATCTTAAGATATTTTTTACATCTCGACTAATCTAATTTTGCTAGTCAACGCAGTAGAAGTGGTTTTAGATTAGTTTTTTTAATCCTTTATTTATGTAAAGATAAATATTAGATATTAACAGGCGGTTTCAAGAGACTGGATGCTCGCTAAATTTGATCCTTATGGAGACAAATAGAATTATCGGCTTGAATCGAAATTATCCCTTGACGACGTAGCTTGCCCATTAGCCTCGTAACTGTAACCCGAGTTGAGCCGATCGCACTCCCAATTTGGGCATGGGTTAAACTATAGGGCAAGCAATGATGGCACTCTTGATGAATACCATATTCTTCTACTAATAAAGTCAAAAAACTGGTGAGACGATCGATCGTTTTGCGTTGTCCCAAAGCACTGAGCCACAGTAGCTTTCTTTGATGTTGATAGCGGAAATCTTCATATAATTGTTGACGAAAATCAGGCCAGTTATCCAAATCTTGCCAGTATAACCAAGCCACATGAGTCTGATCGACATGGGCATAAGCATTGATGCTAAAAGAAGACTGCGTGACAATCTCGAAGGGTTTCTCCGCGCCAACAAAACCCAAAAATGATTCTTCTAGCTGTTCCAAATCTAATTCGGCTGACTCAATTACAGAATTTTGTTCTGAGGAATTCTGAATTTGGCTAACTAAACGCACTGCTCCCTGATTTACCAGATAAATTAGCTGGGGACGTGCAGGAATTTGCTCATCTTTACGAAAAATGCGATCGCGATAATGAATTTTTGCCCAGTCAATGATATCTTGCCAGTTCAAAGCTGGGCTGGATTCCTCAGATAGATTTTCGGAAAATTGCATAGTGGGAGGCAAAATGTAAGATATCAACGCATATTTGATTTTACATGGATAGCAATGTATCAAAAAATACTAATTCACATAAGTTTTTTAAAATACCTCTTAATCGGGAAAAACTAACAATTTCCCTAAGAAATTTAGTACAACAGTGGTTACTGACAACTTGGGATCTATATCACCAAAATTTCAAGATCGAAGTAGACGTGGCTGCAATTAAGAAAATCATCAGCAGTAAAATTGCTGTAGCTAATCATCAATTACCCAGCCTACATTCAATTAATAATACTAATCTGCTCTACGCTCAATCAGAAATGATCCCCACTGTTTATTGCTGCCCTATAGGGTTACTATTAGCTGCTCATGGACAATTGTCTCTAAAAATTGTGATGCGAAATTTAGAGAGATTGCTGATGCAAAGTCAGAATGAATTTGCTACTGAGCCGCAATTAAAATTATCTGTAAATATGGTTGACTCAGGTTGGCTAAATATTTTTTTAGATTCGTCGATTCTTACTGCCTGGCTAGGAGAATTAATAAATCAGGCTAAATCTCAGCAGCGATCGCTGGTTGATGTCAGCTTGGACTCTTGCTGCCAAACTCCTGTAAAGCTTTTTCCCGTTCAGTATCTTCATGCTCGCTGCTGTAGTTTATTACGCTTAGGTGCCAGAGAAAAATTAGTCACTCTACTAGGTAATTTTCAACAATCAGGTTGGCAACTCAGACAGCCAGAATCAATTTCCTGGCTAGATGACCAACAAAATTTATGGCTAACTGAATTATCAGAGCATAATTTACTACGTCAGTTACTGATGGTCACGGATACATTTGCGCTCCAACCCGATCATAATTGGGAAACTATAGCGGTTAACTTGAGTCAAACAACAGCGATTTTTTTGGCAGACTGTCGCTTTCTCGGCGAAGTCAAGCTTCAATATCCCCTAAAAGCGATCGCTCGTCTGGGCTTGATTGCTTTAGTTCAATACTGGCTACAAAGAATATTGATCGAGAAGTTAAATTTATCAGCACCCACAGAATTGTGAGGATTCAGTCACAAGCATGATCAATCACCAAATCTTAAAGCTCGTTCAATTCTCTAAAAATCAAAGTTAAGATATATCAGCAATCAGAGTGCCTAGCAAAGATTACAACCTCAATGATGGATGCTAAAGTCGAACCTACCGTTAGCGTAATAATTCCTGCCTATAATTGCGATCGCTATATTGTTCAAGCCGTTGAAAGCGTATTGCATCAAGAAAAATGTAGTTACGAAATAATTGTGATCGACGATGGTTCAACCGATGCGACAGAAAATGTCTTAGAGCCGTATCGCGATCGTATTCACTACATTAGGCAAGAGAATCAGGGAGTAGCCGCTGCTCGCAATCATGGTATTGAAACAGCCCAAGCCAATTTTGTGGCATTTCTCGATGCTGATGACTACTTTTTGCCAGGAAAATTAGCTCGTCAGGCAGAAATTCTACTTAAACGTGCCGATTTAGGCATTGTTCATAGCGGATGGCAAAGAGTTGATCCTCAAGGTAATAAGCTTTTAGATGTTTGTCCTTGGGAGCAAATCCCTGAACTTAATCTTGAAAACTGGCTCCGCTGGAAACCTGTATTACCTAGTGCCATGATGTTTCGTCGAGAATGGTTACAATATGTCGGTGGCTTTGATCCTCGCTTTCCTCCCGCAGAAGACACTAATTTGGTCTTAAAGCTAGCTTTGAAAGGCTGTAAAACTGCCTGGCTCCGAGAAATTACGGTTTGCTATCGGCAACATGAATCCAGTGCCATGCACAAAGGCTTGCCTCAGGCTCATTCTTTACTAGCGGTTACTGATGACTTTTTTAATCAATCTGATTTGCCTTCTGGAGTTCGTCTTATGGAGCAATCTGTTCGTTATGGAACCCTAATCTGGATTGCCTGGTATCTGTACCACACTGGACATCCAAAAGGAATGACAGAATATTTACAACAGGCATGGGATTATCGTCCTAATTCAGGAATAGAGGCTTTAGTCACTTGGGTTGAAAGTTTTTCTGAGTTTGCTCGTAGTTGGGGAGTTGAGTTTAGGATTAATGAGTTGACTAGCTCTTCAGAGTGGCAAGGTTTGGTTCAGTGGATGTTGAAGGAAACCAATCCTATTGACCAAACCGTTACTAATGATCCATGATTCATTAAGTAAATTCCCTTAGTTAAATATCAAAATAGCAAAATTGGGTAGAGGAATTTGGGAGTATATTCCGCCGTAGTTTGTTTAACTTTTAATGAGGTTGATCTGCTGATAAGTGCCTGCTGCATGGGGCAGTAGCTCCTGGACAGTAGCTCCCTTCAAAGACGCTCAGAAGCTAGGCTAGATGTGCCTTGGTGTCAAATAGGATTGAGATAATTAGTAACTGTATATTTTGCTATGACTATTGCGCGTACAATTTGTGTGGGGTTTCTTGCCCTAATTGTGATGGGGACAGTACTGTTGATGATGCCTTTTGCTACCGTTTCAGGAACTTGGAATAGTTTCATCGTCGCTCTGTTCACCTCAACCTCTGCCGTATGTGTAACTGGTTTAGCAGTGGTCGATACGGGCAGTGATTTTTCTTTTTGGGGACAATTGATTATTTTGTTCCTAATTCAAATTGGTGGCTTGGGTTACATGATGACCACCACTTTTCTCATCTTGCTGTTGGGTCGCAAATTCGATTTAAGACAAAAATTTGCGATTCAAGAATCTTTTGATCGACCTTTTTTGCAGGGCAGCAGTAATCTAGTGCGATCGATTATTGCCACCACCCTAATTTTTGAAATCACAGGCATTTTTTTACTGCTACAGACTTTTGTGCCTGAATATGGCTGGAATCAAGGTTTGTGGTACGCGATATTTCATAGCATTAGTGCGTGGAATAATGCAGGCTTTAGTCTTTTTTCAGATAGCTTAGTGGCATATCGTTCTTCTGTGGCAGTTAATTTAATCATTCCCGCTCTAGTCATTTTTGGCGGGATTGGCTACCAGGTGATTATTGAGATGTACTTGTGGTTGATCAATAAAATCCAACGTAAATCAGAGAGATTTTGCTTTTCTCTAAACTTCAAAGTGGTGGTTAGCACTACTGTTTTATTGCTAGTTGTCGGAACAGCAGCATTTTTCCTGACTGAATTAAACAATTCAGCTACTCTTGCCACTCTGAGTCTTCAAGATAAATTTTTGGCAGCTTGGTTTCAGTCCATGAGTACTAGAACTGCGGGATTTAATAGTATTGATTTGGGTAATATGACCACAGCAGGCTTGTTTATCACGATGGGCTTTATGTTTATTGGAGCTAGTCCTAGCGGGACGGGAGGCGGGATTAAAACCACGACTTTTAGAATTATGTACAACAGTACTAAGTCAGTTCTACAAGGAAAAAACGAGGTAATTTTATATCAAAGAGAAGTTCCCAGCACCTTAATTCTCAAAGCAGTAGCAGTAGTTTTCGGCACGGCAGCCTCAATTGTGTTTGTGACGGTTTTGATTGCTTCTATTGATACTCAGTTTAATTTTTTGCAAATTCTGTTTGAAGTAATTTCAGCTTTTGCCACAGTCGGTTTATCTACAGGTATTACAGGTAGTTTTGCCGTCGCTTCCAAATTTATCCTGGTTTTTGCTATGTATGTTGGCAGAGTGAGCATCTTAATTCTGATCGCAGCCATAATTGGCGACCCTCGTCCCAGCACTTTGCAATATCCTGAAGAAAATTTACTGGTAGGCTAAAAACAGAAAGACAAGCGTTAAGATAATCTTTGTCTAGCAGTCTTGATTGGAAATTGATTATATATAACTTTCTGGCATGTCAGTATTGACTATAGGAAATGATTAATATTCCAGCTTTACAATTGACACAACTATGATATAAGTATTAAGGATTGTGAATTAAAAAGCCACATTTCATGGTATTCTTGCGCTAGCTAGAGGGTTACTTACTGTTGCTGTCGAAAACTTGACATTTACCAGCGGTTACAGCATATTCCGACAACAATAAATTAGGCATCTGATATGCTACATCGACTACAAGCCCTGTAGGCGACCTATTGCAGTGGGTGTATTAAGATGGTGAGTCGCTTAACAGCGTCTAACTGAGTAAAGATTCCCTAATAGTCTTCAACTAATAATATTTTAAAACGTCAAACAAATTATATGACAGCAGTATCCCCACAAAATCTTGAATCTCTTCAATCTCCACAGTTAGCTGAAAATATTAAGCTAAGAGACATTATCAGCACTTTGCCCAAAGAAGTTTTTATCAAGAATCCACGAAAAGCTTGGACAAAGTTATTTGTCAATGTTGTGTGTGTCGCTCTGGGTTATTGGGCTGTTGCAGTTTCTCCTTGGTATTTATTGCCTTTTACCTGGATATTTCTAGGTACAGGCTTACAGGGCTTTTTTGTCATTGCTCATGATTGTGGTCATCGTTCTTTCTCTAATCGCATCTGGGTCAACGATTTAGTAGGACATGCAATGACCTTATTAATCATCTATCCTTATCATGCTTGGCGTATCCTACATAATTATCATCACAAGCACACCAACAAGTTAGGTGTAGATAATGCTTGGGACCCTTTTACTACAGAAACTTTTGATAACTGTTCCAGCACTTTGCAGTGGCTCTATCGCAGAATGCGCGGTTGGTTTTGGTGGCTGGGTTCAATTGCACACTGGGCAAAATTACACTTTAACTGGCAGAAATTTGAGGGCAAGCAGCGAGAGCAAGTTCGTTTTTCTGTACTATTGGTTTTAATTGGTGGTGGTGCAATCTATACTAGTTTGTTTCTGGCTACTGGAATTACTGGCTTAATTAAGTTTTGGCTGATGCCTTGGCTGGTATATCATTTTTGGATGAGTACATTTACGATGTTTCATCACACTATGCCTGAGATTCCTTTCAAACCAGAAGCAGAATGGAATGAGGCGCAGGCTCAATTATCAGGTACAGTCAACTGTAAGTATCCTTGGTGGGTAGAATTTCTCTGTCATGATATTAATGTCCATATTCCTCATCACCTAACGACAGCTATCCCTTGGTACAATCTACGCCAGGCTCATCAGAGCTTAGTTGATAATTGGGGTGAATATCTCTATGAAGATTGCACTTTCAATTGGGAGCTAATTCAAAAAGTGACGAAAGTTTGCCATCTCTATGAAGAGAACGATAATTATCAAAGTATCGACGATTATCGCCTGTCAAGCTAGTATTTTGCCGACAGAAAGCGTAATCAATCATTAAATTGATTAAGAACACTAGAGTATTAATCATTACGGGGATATGGCTGGTCAGCTTATCCTCGTAATTTTTATCTAGATATCAAGGCATTGATTGATTGCTTGATTAAGACTGTAAATTAAGAGCAGAAAAGCGACACCACGACCAGATTTTTTTGATAGCACCTGAATTTTGCTCTGTTTCAGTATGGGATAAACTAGAAGAAAGTCGAACCATTCCTGCTTTTTCAGGCGAAAAGCTTAGATCAAATTTAGTTGTTCCATCATAAATTGCTCCGCTCAGGCAAACATTCTCTAAATTAGCTCCTTGCAAATTAGCTCCTCTAAGATTAGTCTGCCGTAAACTTGCGTTTTTTAAGTTTGCCTGAGCCAGATTTGTTCCTGCTAAATTTGCTGATTCTAAATCTGCTCCCTGAAAGTTGACATATTTGAGATGGCAATTCTGAAAATTAGATAATCCCAAATAGGCGTTTTTTAAGCTGGCATCACTTAAATCACAATTACTCCAGTTAATCTCAATCAACCTGGATTCATCTAAGTTTATTTGCCTCAAATTAATTCCAGTTAAGTTGACTGCGGTTAAAATCGTATGTTGAAATTCTCTGTTTCCAGCTTGGTAACTACTAATAATCTCGTTCTTATTTTGTATTCTAAACATTATCTGAATATATAGTTATTGTTAGTTTTTTATCTATAGATTAAATATAGCCTGAGAAAAAATACATTTAGTAAGCCAAATGACTGAATATATTGTTTTTAACTCGACAAAAATTGTTGATTAATTTTTTTATAATTAATCAAGCTTGACTAAGATTGAGATAAATATTTACTTGGTAAAACAAGCATGAAAAATTGATTAAGCAGATACACAGAATATGAATCGGTTTTTTATTAATAGAGTATTGGTGACTATACCAACTTTAATTGCTATCAGCATCATTATTTTTTCGATATTGGCTTTGGCTCCAGGTGATCCTCTTGGTGAATTTGCTTCTAATCCAGCCATTACACCTGAAGTGCGAGAAAATATTCGTCAGTCACTTGGTTTGGATCAACCTATTTATATTCGCTATGGAAAATGGTTTAGCTCATTTTTGAGTGGAGATATGGGCTATTCATTTAATAGTAGAAGTCCTGTCTCAGAACTATTGTGGCAGCGTTTACCTACTACTTTTCTAATTGTTGGTACTGCCTATATTTTTGCTTTATTAATTGCATTGCCTTTAGGTATAATTTCAGCCATCAAACGCTATTCAATTACAGATCAAATAATTACTACGATCGCCTTTTTCGGATTTTCGATTCCACCCTTTTTTATGGGCTTATTGTTCATCATTATTTTTAGTGTTCAACTAGGTTGGCTGCCCTTTATTTTTAATAGCACTTTACAAGTAACAGACTGGCAAAGCTTTGTGGTTCAAGTCAAACAATCAATTATGCCCATAGCTGTCTTAGCTCTTTATCAGTCAGCAATCTTGATGCGCTTTATCCGTTCGGCAGTTTTGGATGAATTGTCACAAGAATATGTCAGAACTGCTTTAGCTAAAGGGCTAAGTAAATTTACCGTGATTAAAAATCATATTCTACGCAATGCTTTAATTCCCGTGGTAACGTTGATTGCCTTAGACATTCCTGCTATTTTCACAGGAGCGCTAGTAACTGAACAAGTGTTTCGCGTGCCTGGGATTGGCGCCTTATTGATTGATTCGATCTATCGTAGTGATACCCCAGTGGTAATGGGAATTACATTTATCTATGCCATTCTGATCGTAATCTTTAATCTAATTGCTGATTTGGTTTATGCCGCCCTCGATCCCAGAATTAAGTATTAATCAGTCAACAGTCAGTCGTAATTAATGCAATTAAGATAGTGAGCATGGATGATTCTCCAGTCATAGCAAACCCAGAGCAACAGGCTCAGAGTAACTTTTGGCAAGATAGTTGGCAGAGATTAAAGCGCGATCGCCCTGCGGTTTTCGGCTTAGTTATGATCGGCATTATTGCCTTGGCAGTGGTGGTTGCTCCTTGGTTTTATCAAACTCCTATCAACCAGATTGACTTTTTAGCCGCTTCGAGTCCTCCTAGTTGGCAGCATCCCTTAGGGACAGACTCTTTGGGACAAGATCAATTAGCACGAATTTTGCAGGGGGGTAGAGTATCTCTAACCGTCGGTATTGCTTCAATGTTAGTGGCGATTTTTTTGGGAACAATCATGGGAGCGATCGCTGGTTTCTATGGCGGCATAGTTGATGGCATCTTGATGAGAATTACTGACTTATTTCTGGCTTTACCTCAGTTGCCTTTGCTATTACTAATTGTCTATTTATTTCGTGACTCAATGAAAAAGCTGGCAGGGGCAGAATTGGGTGTATTTATGCTAATTGTGCTTTTAATTGGCGGCTTAAACTGGATGTCAGTTGCTCGATTAGTCAGAGCTAATTTTTTAAAGCTCAGAGAAATGGAATTTATCAGTGCGGCACAGGCGATCGGTGCTAAACCCGCTAGACTAATTTGGATTCACTTATTGCCTAATGTACTGAGCGTGATTATTGTCGCTGCTACTCTGGCAGTGGGTAACGCCATTATTACTGAATCTACTCTTAGTTTTTTGGGCTTAGGTTTTCCTCCTGATGTACCTACTTGGGGACGAATGTTATTTGATGCCAAAGATTATCTAGAATCAGCTCCTCATATGGCAATTTTTCCAGGATTAGCCATCTTTTTTACCGTACTCAGCATCAACTATATTGGTGATGGGCTTAGGGATGCTTTTGACCCTAAAAGTTCGTAATTTATTTATTGTACTAAGTAGATAGGTGTAATTAAATATAAAATGGCTTTGGCAGGGAACAGACAAAGGGTTCCCCCACATGTATAGGGAATAGGGAATATGTTGGCGATCGCATAGTTAGATGTAGGCCTCAGGTTTGATCAATTATTTTCCTCACCTACTTAAAAGCTACAAAATGAATCAAAAATATAAAGCGACGGGAATTGTATTAAAAGGTTCATCAATTAAAGAAAACGATCGCTTGGTGACAGTATTAACTCCCGAACATGGTTTGATTCGAGCAGTTGCTCCTGGAGCCAAAAAACATAAATCACGTTTGAGGGGTCGAACCGAGTTATTTGTAATTAATGAACTATTATTAATTAAGGGGCGATCGCTAGACAAAATTATTCAAGCAGACACCCTTTATACCTATCCTGGTTTGAGTCGTGACCTGGGTAAACTGGCTACTGCCCAATATTTGGCAGAACTAGCTCTGGCTTTAGCGGTAGATGAGCAACCTCAACCAGAATTGTACGAGCTGCTAAATGAACATCTGCGGCGGATTGAAACTTTTCCTGTGGGAGATTCAGTATATCCGTATCTGGCTCAAGCAGTTTTTCACCTGATTGCGATCGCTGGTCTAACTCCCCAGGTATTTGATTGTTGCGTGACGCAAAAGGAGATCGTATCGAATACCGCTCTTGCTTCCTGGCGTGTGGGATTTAGCTTTGAGGGAGGTGGAATTGTTGACTTGAAAGTTTTTCAGGTACAGCAAGCTCAACCATCTGAGCTAGATGAGGAGGAGACATATAATGTTCGATTACCCAAGATTGATCGTCGCCTTAATGCTATGGAATTAGCGATTTTGCAACAGCTTGGTAATCATGATTTGCCTTCAGCAGATTTGTTCACTACCGAATTAATCAATAATTTTGATTTAGCCGTTGCTTGGATCAGAATCGAGAAAATTTTACGAGAATATATCCAGTATCAGATTGGCAAAACAATTCGATCCGCTAATCTAGTAGATAATCTCTATATTGAATTTTAGCTAAATTTTCCAATTAACCTAACTATTTAAAATGCGACTGTCGGAATCAGAAACTAGAGAAAATTCTTCAGATAATCAAAATCAGCAGCAACTTGATTCGGAAACTCAACCCAACAGCTCTCAAGGATTTGCACCTGTTATTCAGAACCAGCAATTTCTGACTTTGTGGAGTGGACAAATATTTTCTCAGCTGGCAGATAAAATCTATTTGGTATTAATGATTGCCATCATTACTAGTCAGTTTCAACTGTCAGGTCAACCAATTAGTCAGTGGGTATCCCCCATTATGATTGCTTTTACAATTCCTGCGATTCTGTTTGGCTCTTTGGCAGGAGTGTTTGTAGATCGCTGGGCAAAAAAGCCTATTTTAGTAGTTTCCAATTTGTTAAGGGGAATTTTAGTCTTAATTTTGCCTCTATTGTTGTTGCTAGCTAATGGTAAAAATACCTGGGGAAATTTTTCTTTAAGCTTTATCTTTTTGCTGATAATTACCTTTGCGGTTTCTACTTTTACTCAGTTTTTTGCCCCTGCCGAGCAAGCCGTAATTCCCCTGATTGTTAAAGAGCGTGATTTACTGGCAGCTAACTCTCTTTATACCACTACGATGATGGCATTACTAATTATTGGTTTTGCCATTGGTGAGCCATTATTAGATTTTGCCGATCGCCTTGCTCTTCAGGTAAACTTACCTTCTAGTATCGGTAAAGAAATGCTCGTTGGCGGAGCCTATGCGATCGCGGGGATAGTTTTGCTGGCGTTAGATACAGGGGAAAAGCTCAAGCCAGCAGCAACAGAGCAACCTCATGTTTTTGCCGATATCAGGGATGGCATCAATTATTTGGGAACAAATAGTCGGGTACGCAATGCTTTAATTCAATTAGTGATTTTGTTCTCTATCTTTGCGGCTTTAGCAGTCTTGGCAGTCAGCATGGCAGATCAAATTCCTCAACTAGACGCCGATGAATTTGGCATCTTGTTGGCAGCAGCAGGGGTGGGGATGGGAGCAAGTGCCGCTGTGATCGGCAATAAAGGTCAAAGGATTAAACCTGCTCAATTGAGTTTGATTGGTTCAGTTGGGGTGGTTGTGGCGTTAGTAGGATTGTCTTTTGCTACTGAGAATCTTTGGTTGGCTTTATCGATGACAGCATTGCTGGGTGCATTTGCTGCTTTGGTGGGGGTACCGATGCAAACTACCATTCAGTCAAAAACTCCTGAAGCCATGAGAGGTAAAATTTTTGGCTTGCAGAATAACGCGGTTAATATTGCCTTATCTTTACCTTTGGTTTTAGCCGCTGAAGCTGAAGCTCGTTTCGGTTTACCTACTGTAATGCTTGGTTTAGCAGCGATCGCTGGTATCGGGGGGATCTTAACTTGGTACATGATGCAACTGCATCATCATGATTCCTCTAACCCTGATTTTGACTCGGATGTCTAGGATTAAAAAGCGGATTTTTCTGGGAAAAAACCAGACATAACCCCTAATCTGGTAAATTAACTAAAGCTAATGAATAGCAATTAGAGTAAGAACTGCTGTATTGTCGTAGTTGCCTATAAGAAAGAGCATTTGCATGCATATAGCTTGGTTGGGAAAAAAATCACCTTTTTGTGGCAATGTCACCTATGGTCGTGAGATTACTAACGCGTTGTTAGACAGAGACTATCGGGTAAGTTTTTTGCATTTTTCTCAACCTCAAACTAGTTATGAGCATCATCAATATCATGTGAGTGATGATAATAGCTCAAATTGTCAGGAAGTTTCTCTCCCGTTTATTTATAAATCTCAGGTCTACACAATTCCCACGCTGAAATCTAGTAAAGTGCTCCTGCGATCGCTACGCCAGCTCCAACCTGACCTCGTTCATGCTTCTCTAACTCTATCTCCCTTAGATTTTTTACTACCAGACATCTGTGAAGAGCTTAATATTCCTCTGGTAGCTACTTTTCACCCCCCCTTCGACAGCAAAATCCGCAATTTAAAGTCTAGTACCCAATACCTAACCTATCAGCTGTATGCCCCTTTTTTAGCTCGCTATGATCGAGTTATTGTTTTTAGTGAAATTCAGCGAGAACTCTTGATTAAGTTGAGTGTTCCTGGCGATCGCGTGGTGATTATTCCCAATGGAGTCGATCAGCATAAGTATTCTCCTGGTTACTCCAATCTTAAGCATCAGCTCAGAGTCAACAGGCTATTTGTTTACCAGGGACGTATTGCCACGGAAAAAAACATCGAAGCCTTACTTAAAGCCTGGAAACTGGCGAACATGGGAGATGGTTGTCAACTACTGATGGTAGGGGATGGTCCTATCAGAAGCGCCCTTCAGCCTCATTATGGGAAGGAACATAATATTGTATGGTTGGGTTATATCTCTAACGAACAACAGCGTATTAATATTCTGCGAGCTGCTGATGTCTTTATTCTGCCCTCCTTAGTCGAAGGTTTGTCCATTTCTTTACTTGAAGCAATGTCTTGTGGCATCGCCTGTCTCGCTACTGATGCGGGAGCAGACGGCGAAGTTTTAGAAAATGGTGCTGGAGTAGTATTAGATACTCAAGGAGTCACTGCACAACTCAAAATTCTCTTACCTCTGTTTCGTAACCACCCTGAGATGACTAATCTGTTGGGTAATAAAGCTCGACAACGAGTATTGGAAAGATATACTTTGCAACAAAATATTACTAAACTCGAACAGTTATATTCAGAAATAGCCAATCGACAATTAATCATCAATAATCAGTGATTGTGGTTTATTCAGCTAATTCTTGTGGTCAAAGTCAGCGTAATTATTCCTGCCTATAATGGCGATCGCTATTTAGCAGCAGCTATTGATAGTGTTCTGGAGCAAAATTTTCAAAACTACGAAATTATTGTCGTTGATGATGGCTCGACTGATAATACTCCTCAAATTGCTCAGCAATATGGCAATGCTATCCAGTATTTATCTCAAGTTAATCAGGGAGTAGCTGCTAGTCGTAATTTGGGCTTAGCAACTGCTAGGGGAGAATATATTGCTTTCTTGGATCAGGATGATGTCTTCTTACCACATAAACTATCTTCTCAGGTAGATTTATTAGAACGAGATCCTAATTTAGGAATGGTCAATAGCGGATGGCAAATTACCAATGAACAGGGTGAACTACAGGCAGCAGTTGAACCCTGGAAACAAATACCAGATCTGACTGCGGTTAATATCATTATTTGGAAACCCGTATTTCTCGGTGCAATTTTGTTGCGGCACTCTTGGTTAGATCGAGTAGCAGGCTTTGATACTACCTTAGAACAAACCCCAGATGTCGATCTAGTAATGCGGTTAGCTATGATCGGCTGTCCTGCTGCTTGGATAGAACAAACCACAGTTCAATATCGCCAACATGAGGCTAATGCTTCTAAAAACACTTTGCTCCAGACTCAAGAATTAAATCAAATTACCGCCAGTTTTTTTGCTCAGTCTGATTTACCATCAGAACTAAAAGTTCTAGAGTCAGAATCTCGCTATCAGAGCTTAGTTTGGAGTGCCTGGCGATTACATCAGACAGGATATCTATCTGAAATGAGTAACTATCTCTATGAGTCACAAGCCTATAGTCAGAAATACCCCACAGAAATAGTTCTTAGTTGGATTGAATCTTTTAAAAACTATTCTGCTGAATATGGTAAAGAATTTGATATTGCTGCTTTAATTGGCTCTTCTGAGTGGCAAAGTTTACTTAAAAAGTGTGTTTTTTAAAGTTTTCTTGTTTCTTTAATTGAGCATGTTTATATACACTACACATTGAAGAAACAGACTATCAGCAGATTATGGCTGGATTTAATCGTTTATGCCGATAAGTTTTCTCTAACACTTATTTTCTTATTTTCTGTTCTTCTGAGACCTATATCTTTAAGTTGAATATTTTTGTATTGCCTGTTGCCATAGATTAAAACGTTAAAATCAATATTTCTAGTAATATTAATTCATGAACTATTATCTTGGCATTGACTTCGGCACTTCTGGAGCAAGAACAATAGTGATTGATGACGAGAAAAAAATCATTGATACTAGGCAGGCATGCTTTACTCAACTTGCCTCAGAACAACTAGCTAAAACATGGCATGATACCCTATTTAGTTTGATTTTTCGGATTCCCCTCTCCATTAGAAAAGACCTAAGAGCGATCGCTATTAATGGTACCTCTTCGACAGTATTGCTATGTGATGGTCAGGGAAAACCGATTACCGAGCCTCTTTTATATAATGATTCCCGAGGACGAGAAGTATTATCCAAAATTAAGAGTATTGCTCCAGAAAATCAGGTGGTTATTAGTGCTAACTCCAGTTTGGCTAAGTTGATGTGGTGGCAAAAACAGTCTTACTTTCCTCAAGCTTGTTATTTTCTCCATCAGGCTGATTGGCTCGGGTTTTTACTCCACGGTAAGTTGGGGATCAGCGATTATCATAATGCTCTCAAGTTAGGATATGACGTAGACCATCTCTGCTATCCAGACTGGGTACAAAATTTACCCTTTAGTGACCTATATCCTCAAGTTTTAGCTCCTGGCGCTTCGGTGGGAGTGGTCACTGCTGCTATCTGTGATCAATTAAATTTAGCTACGGATTGTTTGGTGAAAACTGGAACAACTGACAGTATTGCCGCTTTTCTTGCCAGTGGAGCTAGTCAACCTGGAGAAGCAGTTACTTCTCTCGGATCGACCTTAGTTTTAAAGTTATTGAGTCGCAGAAAAGTTGCAGCCTCTAAATTTGGCATATATAGCCATAAATTAGGCAAACTCTGGTTAACTGGTGGTGCTTCTAATACAGGTGGGGCAGTATTAAGGCACTTTTTTACCGATGAACAGCTGGAGCAATTATCAGCGCAAATAGATCCGAGTATACCCAGCACTCTAAAATACTATCCCCTATTAGAACCAGGCGATCGCTTTCCGATTAACAATCCCAGCTTGGCACCTCAGTTAGAACCTCGTCCCCAACAGCCACATGAATTTCTGCATGGTTTATTAGAAAGTATGTCCCGTATCGAACAGGAGGGATATGACAAACTACAAGACTTAGGGGCTGATCCCATAGCTGTTGTGTATACAGCAGGTGGTGGAGCGAAAAATACGACGTGGAGAAAAATTCGCCAACGTTACCTTAAAGTACCCGTCAAGGTTGCTCTACAAACAGAAGCAGCCTATGGTAGTGCCTTGCTAGCTGCCAACCAAACTTTGATTGCTTTTAATTAAATAATTAATAAGCGAAAGAAAAGCCGATAATTTGCCTGGAGACAATTCACAATCAACCTGAACAGTAACTTTTTGCTTAACCGACTCTTCTTTGCTGTTATGCCGATGCCATGTCTTCTTGAGCTAGCATTTGCTCCGCAGTAGGCAACTCAAGACAATATCCTGCACCATATACGGTTTTGATGTAGTTAGGATGACGCGGATCTGGCTCTAGTTTGGTTCTTAAATGACGAATGTGAACTCGGATAGTTTCAATATCATCGTCGGGATCGTAACCCCATACCTCTTTTAAAATTTCTGGGGGAGCAACAGTCTGTCCATGACGCTGCAACAAACAGTGAAGCAATTCAAATTCTAGGTGTGTTAGTTTAACAGTTTTTTCAAACCAAATCGCCTCAAAACGCTCGGGAATTAAAGTCAAAGGTCCAAAGTTCAAGATTTCCGAATGCTTAGCTGCTTGTGGAATGCGATCCGTACGACGCAATAAAGCTCTAACCCTAGCAAGCATTTCTTCTACTTCAAAGGGTTTGGTTAAATAATCGTCGGCACCAGCGTTGAAGCCTTCTACTTTATCTTGGGTTTGTCCTAAAGCAGTCAACATGAGGACTGGAATATCCGAAGTACGTTCATCTCGACGTAATCTTTGACAAACAGTGAAGCCATCAACTTTAGGCAACATCAAATCGAGCATAACTAAATCTGGCTGTAACTGTACTGCTAAAGCCTGACCTTTAACTCCGTCTTCCGCTTGGTTGACATCGTAGCCAGCCATCTCTAAGTTGATTGAGACTAATTCGGAGATTGCGGGATCATCGTCAATTACTAGTATTCTTGGCATATTAAATATGGATGATATTTATTTTTGTGAGTAGAGTGACGCAATAGGTTCAGGAAAAACTGGATGCGTTTAGAGTTGACGTTTTGATAAGTCCCTTAGTATACATACAATTCAAGCGTTTATAACTTGAAGCGACTGCATTAGTAAGTAATTATCTAAATTTCTGATTTAATACAAAAAACTAGGATTGATATATAGATCCTGACATGATTATAAGCAAAAATGCTCATCTTGTTTAAGTTGTCTATATTATGAT
>JBCDEP010000042.1:0-40215 GCA_039179675.1 Cyanobacteria bacterium P01_G01_bin.67 | reverse complement strand
TAAAGTTTATCTGCCTTAACTTTACTTCGATATCCTATTTTAATGCCACAAAACTAGTGAGCTTGGGCGTAAATAACTTAATTGTTATTAATAAGTAATAAATTAATAAATCAATACTTGACTATTTAATACTTATTAACTTATTGCTTTCGCATAACGGCACCAGGAATAGGAGCAAGAATTAAATTTATCGATAAAAGTTGCAATTAGACAATGGCTAATTCTGAGAATATTCGTTTCGCTACATATAATGTCTCGCTAAATCGCAATACTGAAGGGGAATTAATTACCGATTTATCTACTCCCGATAATGAACAGGCAAAAAACGTAGCTGAGGTTATTCAGCGTAATAATCCTGATGTTGTCTTGCTTAATGAGTTTGATTTTGATGCTGAAGGTACCGCAATTGAGCTATTTCAAGAGAATTATCTAGGTGTTGGTCAGAATGGAGTTGCTCCTGTAGAGTATCCCTATATTTACTTGGCACCTTCCAATACGGGAATTCCTTCGGGTTTAGATTTTGATAATGATGGCACTACTGATGGTGCGGGGGATGCCTTTGGCTTTGGCTTTTATCCTGGGCAATTTGCAATGGTGCTACTGTCAAAATATCCCATAGTTGAAGAAGATGTTAGAACCTTTCAAAACTTTATCTGGCAGGATATGCCTGGGGCATTATTACCAGATGACCCCACAACTCCCGAACCTCAAGATTTTTATTCGCCAGAAGAATTAGAGGCTTTTAGGTTATCTTCCAAAAGCCATTGGGACATTCCTATTGAAGTTAACGGTGAAGTCATTCATGTTTTAGCTAGTCATCCTACGCCACCAGTATTTGATGGAGAAGAAGATCGTAACGGTAGACGCAACCATGATGAAATCCGCTTTTGGTCGGATTATGTTACTCCAGGGGAAGGGGATTATATCTATGATGATGTAGGGAATTTTGGCAGTTTAGCCGAAGGAGAGAGTTTTATCATTGCTGGGGATCAAAATGCCGATCCTTTTGATGGCGATAGTACTGATGATGCGATTTTGCAACTGTTGGATAATCCTTTAATAAATACCTCTGTTACTCCTGATAGTGAAGGGGGTGTTGCGGCTGCGGTGCGTCAAAACGAGGTTAACGATATCCATGAAGGCAATCCTGCATTTGATACAGCAGATTTTAATGATGAAACTCCTGGTAACTTACGAGTTGATTATGTCTTGCCTTCCCAGGATTTAACAATTAGTGAGGCGGGAGTATTTTGGACAACAGAAGAGGATGAGTTATTTCGTTTGATTGGCGATTTCGATCCTGACAGCGAGAACTTCAACGGTTTTCCCGCATCGGATCATCGCTTAGTATATACAGATGTAAATCTTGAGTCACCAGATATAAGTGTTGAGACGGTAACTGATATTGAGTTTATTGGGGAAGTTGTATTTGAAACTGGTTTGATCTTTGAGGAGACAGAAGTTGGCGGACTTTCAGGGTTAACTTTTGATGAGACTAACAATATTTTTTATGCCATCTCCGACGATCAAAGTACGATTAACGATGCTCGCTATTATGATCTGGCGATCGATCTTAGTGATGGTAGCTTAGATGATGGTGATGTTGAGTTCAAGGCAGTAACAACTCTACTCAATGCGGCGGGAGATCCTTTTTCAACCGCTAGTCTTGATACGGAAAGCATTACCTTGACCAATGAAGGGACGTTGTTTATCTCTTCCGAAGGAGATTCAGATAATTTAGTCGATCCTTTTGTCAATGAGTTTACCCTTGATGGACAAGTCTTTAATGAGTTAGCCATTCCCGAAATCTTTTTACCTACAGTAGATCAAAGTAGCGGCGTTCAAGATAATCTGGCATTTGAAAGTTTAACCATTACTCCAGATGGTAAACAGTTATTTACCGCTACGGAAAGTGCTTTATTCCAAGATGGGGAAATTGCCACCCTCGAAGCTGGTAGTCCAGTGAGGATTATCCAATATGACCTGGAAACTGAAGAGACGATCGCCGAATTTCTCTATGAAATCGATCCGATACCCGTGGCACCGGATCCTGTAGATGCTTTTGCTGATAATGGTTTAGTTGAATTATTGGCGATCGATGACCAGGGTACATTCTTGGCTTTGGAACGTTCTTTTGCCGTAGGTGTGGGTAATAATATTCGCCTGTATGAAGCTAGTATTAAAGGTGCCACAGATATTAGCGGAGTGGATAGCTTACTCGATGAAGCTGGTGAACCAATTGAAGTTGATGCCATAGTTGACAAGGAATTAATCCTCGACTTTAGCGATTTGGGAATTACCCTAGACAATAGCGAAGCGGTTTCTTTTGGGGAAGTGCTTCCCGATAGCAGACAATCGATTATTGTTGCTAGTGATAATAACTTTAGTGATAGTCAGATCACACAGTTTTTAGCTTTTGCCATTGATACAGAAACGATTCCTACCGTTACTCCTGTCGTCGAAACCCCCGATGAAATTCGTTTTAGTGATCCTGAAAATCCCGATCCTGATACTGCACCAGATGCCGACGATCCAGCAATTTATATCGACCCTGAAGATCCTGAAGACAGTTTAGTTATTGGTACTTTTAAAAACGATGGTTTACGGGTTTACGATTTAGCAGGTGCAGAACTAGAAAGCATTACTCCCGAAGATATTCGCTATAACAATGTTGATATTGCTTACGGTGTAGAATTTCCTTCCCAGCTTGTAGGAGAAACTACTAGTGTTGATTTAGCGATCGCCTCGGACAGAGCAAATGATACCCTTGCGATCTTGGCGATCGATCCAAATGCTGCTGGTAGTAGCGAACTGCCAGGAGGCGGAATTTTAACTGATGTTACCTCCGTTGATATTCCTGAATCGATTTTTGGGGTGGATGATGGTGAAGCTACGGCATATGGTTTGGCAACCTATACCAGTCTGGTTGATGGTAAAAACTATGTCTTTGTATCTCAAGCTGATGGTAACAAAATAGCTCAATTAGAGTTATTGCTAAGTTTAGGCGCAGCCGATGAACTAACCGTAGGTACCGAAGTAGTTCGTACCTTTGAAGTACCGATTCCTGAAGGTGGAGAACTCGCAGACGCTCAAGTGGAAGGGATGGTAGTTGATCGCGAAACAGGTATTTTATATTTAGGACAGGAAGAGTTTGGCATTTGGAAAGTTGGTGCTGAACCTAATAGCCCTGATGATTTGACTTTAGTTGATACTGTCGAACAAGGAAACATCTCAGCAGATGTTGAAGGTCTAACGATCTATTACGGTGAAGATGGCAATGGCTATTTAATCGCCTCGAGTCAAGGAGATAATACCTTGGCAATCTACGATCGCGCTGTGGGCAACTCTTTCCTCGCCAGTTTTGCTGTGGACGAGGTAGAGGAATCTGATGGTGCTGATGTCACTAATCTTCCTTTGGGAGATAAATACCCCGCAGGTTTGTTAGTGGTTCAGGATGGGAGTAATGAACCGCAGGTAGTTTTTCCCGATCCTGAAGACGGTGAAATTCAAAATTTCAATACCAATTTTAAGTTTGTTAGTCTAGCCGATTTTTCCGAGACCTTTGCTAACTTACCTCCTTACGATCCTACGGCATTTGACCCCCGTGAACCTGAAGCGAAAACTTTAATCAACGGGGTGGCTAGTGGCGATACGACTCAAGACTCTACAGTATTGTGGACACGTAGTAATGTGTTGGGTAACGTTACTTTTGAATATGCTATCGATGCTGAATTTAATACTGTTGTTGGTACGGTTGATGCCGAAGTTACCGATACTAGTGTTCCAGTAAAGGTTGAACTTGCAGATTTAGAACCAGGCACCGACTATTTCTACCGCGTTACCGATGCCGCAGGGGATACCGATGTGGGTCAGTTCGTTACTCCAGGAGCGATCGGTACCTATAATGGTTTGCGTTTCGGAGCGACAGGAGACTGGCAACAGGCTCCCCCCTATCCTTCTTTGGTTAATGTTGCCGACAGCGATTTGGACTTGTTTGTCAAACTGGGGGATACCATCTATGCTGACATTGAAACTCCCGCACTACCAGGAGTTACCCAAGCCACAGAATTATCGGAGTTTCGGATCAAACAGGGAGAAGTTCTTACAGATCGCCTCGGTTTAAATACTGTTCCTGAACTTTATGCCTCGACCTCAATCCTGGCAACCATTGACGACCACGAAATTGTCGATAACTTTGCTGGTGGTGCAGCACCAGGGGAATCTCCCGATGCGCCAGATATTGGTTCTAGTGACGAACCCATATTTACTGATGAGGTAGAGTTCGTCAACGATACTCAGGTCTATGAAGATGCGCTGCAAGCTTTCCAAGAATACCATCCCCTAGAGGAAAAATTCTATGGTGAAACTGGGGACGATCGCACTGCTAATGAACGTCAGCTATATCGTTTTAACACTTATGGTAGCGATGCCGCTTTTGCTATTCTTGATAGCCGCTCTTTCCGTGACGACCAGCTAGAGCCTGTAGATTTAAGCGATCCTGAGGATACTGCCAGATTTTTAGGTGAAGCATTCGACCCCAGCCGTACTCTTCTCGGGAGGGTGCAGGTAGAAGACTTAAAAGCTGACTTACTGGAAGCGGATGCAGCGGGTGTGACCTGGAAATTTATCACGATTCCCGAACCAATCCAAAACTTTGGCGTGATCAATGCCGAGGATCGCTTTGAAGGATATGCCGCTGAAAGAAACGAAATCCTCAAATTTATCGATGACAACAACATTGATAATGTGGTCTTTATGGCAGGGGACTTTCACGGCACTATTGTCAATAATCTAACTTACCAAACTGCTCCTGGTGGGGAACAAATTCCTACCAACGCTTTTGAAATTGTGACTGGACCCGTAGCATTCAATGACGGGTTGTTTGGCCCGACAGTAGTCGATCTGTCCGCAGCCGCAGGAGTAATTACTCCCGAGGAAGCCGCCTTGTTTGAGTCCCTTCCCGTAGCTAATGATACCGACAGTGAAATCGACGATCGCGATGACTTTGTGCAGAATTTACTGGTGACACAAACCGATATCTTCGGCTTTGACCCTGTAGGTTTAAGTAACAATTTAGCTGTTGCTGAAGGAGAGATTGATGCCGAACTTATCCAGGGTGATTATGTAGCAGTAAATACCTTCGGTTGGACAGAATTTGATATTGATGCCGAGACTCAGCAGTTAAAAGTTACTACTTTTGGCATTGAACCCTATTCTGAAGCGGAATTACTAGCTGACCCCAACGATATTATCAATCGAACTCCTCAAATTGTTAGTGAGTTTGTGGTTAATCCTCAATTAGATGAGGAATCCGATCCTGAGTTTACTTCGGTCTTTGGTACTTTAGACGCTGATACTCTAGAGATTACTGGAACTAACAATCTGGTATTCGCGGGTGAAGGTAACGACACAATAAATATCTCTGGAGGAGATAATCGTATCTATGGTGAAGGTGGCGATGATGTTTTCTTCCTGGGTACTGGTGACGTGGTGACTGGCGGCGCAGGCGCAGATCAATTCTGGGTTGCGGATACTGAACTACCGACTGAAGCTAACCGCATTGTTGATTTTGAATCGGGTACCGATGTTATCGGGTTTAGTAACTTGGGTATTAGTTTTGAGGATTTAACCTTAACCCAAGATGGCGATCGCACTTTAGTTAGCGTTGGCGAGCAAAGCGTAGCAATTCTCAATGGTGTTACTGCTGACATTTTAACCAGCGATAATTTTGCCTTCGTGTAGTTTTTTAATCAGTTGAGTGGGTCTTTGGCAAACTCAACTGACAAGCTCATAATTCAAATATATAGTCGTTCTAATTAATTTCCTGATCCTCTAGGTTGTCGTTTCGGGGGAACAGGGAACAGGGAACAGTACCTATTTATATGGTTTCTATTTAGAATGAATGACTATAAAAGCGAGATCGCCTGATAAGAATTGCTACTAGACTAATAAATACGTTCCTTAGTAGATTTGAATCGACCCAGATGCGGGAGTTTCTAGTTAAACAGCAGCAATCAAACAATAATCTATTGCTAGGCTTATGCGGTTCCATTTTGATTCATGGATTGGTAGCATTTCTTCTTTCCCGTCAGCAGTCACCACCTTCTCCTCAAGTCAATAAGCCAATCGAGATTATCGTTGTTGAACCATCGGCAGCTGTTTCTAAAAGCGATCAGCTCACCCCGACTGAAGCAGAATCTCAACCTGCTTTACCTAGTCCTCAGCCTGTTCCCCAAACGAATGCTGAAACTCAATCTGAAACGATTGCACCACCAGTAAATCAGCCACCAGCCGTTATCTCCAAATCTGTAACACCATCAAAAATAGCAGCTCAGCCTTCTACACCAGCCCTTACTGAATCTGATATCATCAAACCACCTCAGACTTCAAACACACTTTTAGTAACTCCAAAAGACAGTGGGCAAAAAATTGAGCCTGAGAACAAACCAGAGAGTAAAAATCGTCAGCAGGACAATAGTAAACCAGAACTAATACCGCCCAAGAATCCATCTCTACTTGAAACAGCCAATTCCCCTACACCTCCAGAAGCTACTCGCGATCACTTAATCAAACCCGACAAGCCAAAACCAATTCCACCTCTCAATAAACCTGCTAAAGCTAATTCGGTTACAGAATTAGAGCCAATTAGCGATCGCCCGACTGAATCTAATCTTGAACCAAAACTGCCAGAACAGCCTACTAAACCAAATGCAACCACAGCTCTTGGCGATCGCTCTAGAAGGATTAAGCCTCAACCATCAGCCAACGCAAACTCAGTCACGGAAGATTCTAATAACTCCTCAAACAACTCCCCACCAGCCAAGCCAAATAATTCCCACAATCAAGAACAAAATTCGGTTGCGGCTAACACTAACTTCCAGGAAACACCAAAACCTTTATCAGTTAGCTGTGAAAAAAACTGTCAACCTGAATATCCTGATATTTTAGATGGTACCGAAGGTAGTGCGGGAATTCAAATTACGATTGATAAGTCTGGCAAAGTTATCGATGCAGCGATCGCCGTTACTAATGGCAACCCGCAATTAGATCAAGAGGCTTTAAAAGCAGCGCAATCAATGGAATTTAGTTCAATTGACCGCGATCTGGCTACCATTAGGATAAACATCAGCTTTACTGTTGCTGGCTCAGATTTTGAAAAGCACGCACGTCAAGAGCAAAAAGAAAGAGAAAAACGGGAAAAACAACGCCAAGAAGAGTTAGAAAAAGCAAGACAGTTAGAATCAAACTCATAATCTCAACAATTGACAATGATCAAAGTACGACGAGTTGTCTTTTGAAATTCAGCTTTCTCTCATGTTAAATTCAGAAATCATTTTCAGATTATTAGATCGGCATCTAAATTACTACGCTCATAGAACGTTGTGTTGCTCATCTTAATCCGTTATTACTTCTAAAAAAATTTAAACCTAAGAGTGAAGCAACAATTTCAGCAGGGGATGCTCCTAAATCTGCTGGGCTTATTTATCTTGGCTAACATCTCACGCCAAGTTTATGCCACCGAGGCAGCTAAAATAACACCTGCAACTACAGTAAAACAGTGGCAGTCACAGCTCAATAATGCTGTGGTGAAAATCACCAAGATTCAAGTCCAGAGTACTACGGCAGGAATTGAGGTGATCTTAAATACTGCTGAGGATAAAACAATTTCTGGCGTTACTTCAACAGTTGGCAATGATTTGATTATCGATATTGCCAATGCACAACTTCAGCTATCCCAATCTTCCTTTGTCCGTCAAAATCCTGCACAGGGCATATCTGAGGTTCAGGCGATCGCTTTAACTGAAGATCGAGTCAGAATCACAATCTCTGGAGTTGAGGGAATCCCCACAGGGGAAGCAGTGACAACTGCCCAAGGTTTGATAATTCGCGCCGCGTTTCCCATCCCAATAACAGATACAGCAGAACCAGACCAAGTCATCGACATTATCGTCACGGCGGAGAAAAAGCCTGAAGCAATTGAAGATGTTCCCATTAGTATTACCCCCATTACGCAGCAGGAGGCAGAAGACGGAGATATCACTTCAATTAGAGATATTGCCGAAAACACCCCCAACTTTACTACTTATACTCCTAGTCGTAATTTTGTTAACTATAGTATTCGCGGCTTTAGTAACTTCAATTTTATCTCTCGCGATCCTGTGGCTTTTTATGTTGATGATGTTCCCTACGATTACGTTAATTTTCTGGGGGTTGAAGTTTTAGAGATCGAGCAGGTAGAAACCTTACGAGGTGCCCAAGCCACCCTTTATGGTAGAAATGCTCAGGCAGGGGTGGTGAACATTACCACCAAGCAGCCAGCCGAAGAATTTGATTTTAGCGGCAATATTGGCATTAGTAACTTTGATGGTTTTGACGTTCAGGCTAGCGTTAGCTCACCGATCATTGAGGATCAGCTTTCTTTTCGCCTGTCAGGCAGCTACGAGACTCGCGATGGCTATACCGAAAATGTTTTTTTAGATCGGGATATTGATGCTCAGTCAGGATATACCGCCAGGGGTAAACTATTGTGGACTCCCACGGAGAATTTGAGCATTGCCTTAAAAGCTTCAGTAGATGAGTATGATGACGGGGCGCAGCCTTTTATCGCTTTAGATGCTGAAGATCCGTTTGAAGTGGAGCAAGATTTTGTTGGTTTTAGTGATCTTGATAATAATACCCAATCAATCAGAATCAATTATGAACTCGAACCATTTACCTTAACTTCAATTACAGCTAGGCGTTTTTCTAGTTCGGATTTTGAAGTGGATGTCGATATTTTTACGCCACCAACGGAAAACATTGCTATTCAAAACTTTGATGTCGATTCCACCTCCATCAGCCAAGAAATTCGCTTGCAGTCTCCTGAAGCTAATCAAAACTTTGAATGGTTGTTTGGCGGCTATCTAGAATTTCGTGATTTTAACGTTAACGATAGTAGCTTTATCACCTCCACAGGAACTACCATCACCAAAGCTGAAGTTGATGAAGATACCCTGGCGTTTTTTGGTCAGGCTAGCTACAAACCGATTGAACCTCTAACTCTAACTGCGGGCTTACGTTACGAGAACTTTAGCAGTCAGCTAGATAACGAAAATATTTCGGAGTTTATAGGATTTGATGCCACTAGCGTAATTTTTGAGGATATCGAACAAGATGATGATATTTTGTTACCCCGTTTTACGGCGCAATATCGCTTTAACCCTAATTTAATGGTTTACGGTTCGATCGCCAGAGGATATAAACCAGCAGGGGTCAACTATTTTGCTGATGCGGAAGAGTTGTTAACCTTTGACACAGAAACCTCGATTAACTATGAAATTGGGCTGAAGTCAGCTTTCTTCAATAATCGTCTCAATCTTAGCTTAGCGGCATTTTTTAGCCCTGTAGAAGACTTTCAACTGCTAGCGTTTGACCCCGAAACTTTTACGCGCCAAATTGCTAATACCGATGCTGATATTGCGGGGTTTGAAATTGAATTAAGAGCAACGCCCTGGAATGGGTTTGATGCGATCGCTGGGTTTGGCTTGGTTGACGCAACTTTCGACGAGTTTAGTGACCCTTTTAGTAGTGAGGAACTTGATGGCAACAATCTTCCTTACTCTCCTGACTATACCTATAATCTAGCTCTGCAATATCGTTTTTCTATGGGCATTTTTACCAGGCTAGAATTGCAGGGATTTGGCACTAGCTTTTTTGATAACCCTAACGAGTTTCAGCAAGACCCCTATGCCTTATTTAATGCTCGCATCGGCTATGAGTTAGAGGATTATGGATTCTATTTCTTTGCCAATAATATTTTTGATACCGAATATCTTACCTCCTCCTTTGGGTTTGGCTCTCTGGGGGAAATTGCCAGCTTTGGCGCACCTGCTACCTATGGGTTTCAAGTCAGAAGTAACTTCTAATGATTAACAAATGGTTTCTACTTGCTAGTCTCTATGTCGCCCAGTTTTTACCCGTGGCTTTTTTTGGGCAAACCTTGCCTGTCTTTTGGCGACAGCAAGGAGTTTCTTTAAAATTAATTGGCTTGACTAGTCTCCTCAGCCTACCCTGGACGCTTAAGGTGCTGTGGTCTCCCCTGATAGATCGCTATGGCTGGACGAGATGGGGACACTATAAATTTTGGATTGTGATGATGCAAAGTTTGATGGGGATAGCTATACTTGTCTGCGCTTTTCTCGATCTTGAAACCAGCTTGCGCCCTTTATTAATGATGATGCTGATTGCCATCACCCTGGCAGCAACGCAAGATATCGCGACCGATGCCTTAGCTATTGAAATCCTCAAACCATCAGAACGAGGATTCGGCAATAGTATTCAAGGGGCTGGCGGCTATTTAGGTAGCATTTTAGGCGGTGGTTTGATCCTGATTTTATTGGATGTTTGGGGTTGGACAAACAGCCTATTAGTTATGGCGTTGGGTATTCTCTGTTTAATATTGCCCGTACTGTTTTATCGTGAGCAAACAGTTGTCAAAAGCAATTACCAATTAAGTTTGAGTTCTCTGGGCGGTTTTTTTCGTCAGTCACAGACTATCCCCTGGATTTTGATTCTGCTGGTGTACATGATGGGCGTAACTATCACCAATGCTATGTCTCGTCCATTGCTGGTAGATTTAGGACTTTCCCTTACTGATATAGGCTTGATGAATGGGATTGTATCTTTTGCTGGCGGATTTATCGGTTCTATTCTGGGGGGATTTTTGCTGAATTCTTGGGGGCGTAAGCGGGGTTTGATCATTTTTGGTCTTTTAATATCAGGAGCGATCGCTTTATGGACGCTTCCTACTTTGGGTTTTACCAGCTTGCCTCTGCTTTATTTAATTGGAACGTTATTACACTTTGCATATAGCATGGCTTGTGTCCCGCTATTCGCGCTCTCTATGGATCGTAGCCGACGGGGAAATGCGGGCTTTGATTATACTCTCCAGGTAACAATTATTTTTATTGGTAGCTTATTCGCAGGCAGCCTTAGTGGTTTTATGGCAGAAGCCGTAGGCTATTTTGGGACATTTGCGATCGCTGCTTTGATATCTCTGACGGCAGTATTAATGGTAATTACTTTACTAAAAGAATCCACGATTGAGCTTCCAGATGCTTCCTCGTAGCTTTGGTAGACTCTAATAATGCTTCGGCATTTTAGGTACCTATCCGAAAGGAAAAATACTTCACAATTTTTCTCTCTTTAGAGGGAGGTCAGCGAGATACAATACTGAGTCGAGAGGCTTATTTAAAGTAGTTTTTAAACAAATTTATGAAAACGGCAGATAAGATAAACGATAAAGCAGTTGTTAAGGAATACTTTAACCAAAAAGGGTTTGACCGCTGGCGCAGAATTTATGGTGAAACCGATGATGTCAACAAAGTCCAAAAGAAAATTCGTCAGGGACATCAACAGACTATCGATACAGTAATTGACTGGTTAAAGGATGATGGTAACTTAGCCGATCTAACTATCTGTGATGCAGGTTGTGGGGTTGGAAGTTTGAGTATTCCTCTAGCAAAGGAGGGAGCAAACGTTGCCGCTAGTGATATCTCTGCCAAGATGGTAGGCGAAGCTCAAGAAAAAGCTGCCGCAGCTTTAGAGGATACCAGTAAAGTGTCTTTCAGCGTTGAGGATCTGGAAAAATTAACGGGCAAATACGATACGGTAATTTGTCTAGATGTTCTGATTCATTATCCCACTGAAGATGCAGCTAAAATGATTGCACACTTAGCTTCTTTGGCGGAATCTCGCTTGATTTTGAGCTTTGCCCCCAAAACATGTCTTTTATTTGTCTTAAAAAAGATTGGCGAATTTTTCCCAGGTCCTTCAAAAACCACTAGAGCATACCAGCACAAAGAAGCAGATATTATTGCTATTTTAAAAGATAATGGCTTTGAGATAAAACGTACAGGAATGACTAGCGTAAGTTTCTATTATTCACGTATCTTAGAAGCAGTTAGATCAGTTAATAGTTAACAATAAGAGTTCGTAGTGGAGAAAACTTGAGTAAAGGAAGCTTAGCAAGAGCTACAATAAAAAATTCAAGAAAAATGCATATATTCTCTACTGCGATTATTTCAAGTTGTTAATTGAAGATATTTAAAATTGACTTTGAAATTCAATAAGAGGCAAAGCGAGTTTAAATTATCAATTACTAATTTTCATTAGTTTCTTTCGGTAACTTAGAAGGTATAGCATAAATTATCGCTTGAGAATATTTACTCCACAATGCATCATCAGTAATTTGATCAAGCTTCAGTTGTTCTTTTAAACTGGGCAGATATAAATCAAAAGATGCCTTGATAAACTCTCCCCAATTTTTAGCAGCAAACCTAGCTCTTGAAAAGGAGAAAAAAGTTATACATATCAAGATAAAAAAGATCCAAAAACTTGTAATTTCTTTGGTATAAACAACTAGTCCTAAGTATTCAACTATTAACAAAATACTCAAAAACCAGAAACTAACCCAAATATCTAGCTGGGCTTTGGCACTCTCAATAAATTTTAAATATTCTTCTGGTATTACAGCTAACAGCCTAATCCAGAGGAGAATTGCGTCGGCTCCGTACATTAAGCGAGAATACACCTCAAAAGCTCTCATTGTATTGCCAAAAGAAGTTGGTAATAACCACCTTTCTTCATCTGGGAATCGATTGATTTTAAGCATCATCAATTTGTTTCTTTTTTGGCGTAAAGCAACTGAAAGATTATTTTTATTTTCTCTACATTCCTTTTTTACTTTTCTGATTTCTTCATATAATTTACGAAATCGCCTTATTTCGACCCAAGCAACTAATTTAAAAGGGTTTAGAATTCCATATCCTTCCATAATTCTAATGATTTCTCCGTTAGCAATTTGGAGAAAAACAGCAAAGAATAATGATATGACCGTCAAATAAGTACTGTATTTCAGTATGTCTTGATTTAGGATAAAAGCAATTAGTTCTTGAGGCGACAGGAAAGTAAGAAAAATATAGCAACTGGCAGTAACAAATAAAGCAGCAGAAAAAAGAAAAGACGTTATGAAGTTTTTTCCAAATAAATTAGGTACTCTACCAAACATTATCTCTCGCTTCTATTAGTCGTCTGCATCTTCCTCATCCTCCTCATAATCAGTAGTTGAATCACCACTCATAACAATGTAACTATCACTTCTTTCTCCGAATAATAAATCTAATTCTCTATTTTCATTATAATTACCTTGCTCGATACTTATATTTCTTTTAGGTAGTTTCTTATCGTTCTGTTTATTTCTATCTGAATCTTGAGCCATAAATGCTATTACTCTAATATCTTCCTAAGTCATGTCCAGGATAGCTTAAGTACAACAAATATTGTATATTTTAAGAATTGCTTTAGTATTTAAAGAGCAATTATTTTTTTGTAATCTAGGATGTTAAATTTTCTCAAAATTTGATCATCAGAAATTTGTAGATGCAGCATTCAAGTAAGTTTATTGCCACCGAGATTGTAGGAGAAAAGGGAGAGGCGGGCGAGAAATTAGTTTGGGATAGTATTCAAAGAGCTTTTGTCAAGCGAAGCTGTCTTGCTTATTGGCATTATCCAATTTTTTCTCAGTCAGGATTTAGAAAAGAGCCTGATATTTTGATTGCTGACTATCAACTGGGCTTAATTGTGATTGAAGTAAAAGCAATTAAGATTGAGCAACTAGTTGCGATTGAGGGTCATCTTTGGCAGTATCAGAATTTTTACACCCAATCTGGAAATCCTTATCAACAGGCAGAAAACCAACTGTTTGCTTTATTAAGATATAGCGATCGCGAACCTTTATTAAAACAAAAAGTAACTGCTAGAGCCTTGGTGGCATTACCCTATATTACCGAGGCGCAATGGCAGCGGAAAGGTTTTGCTCAATTACCAAATTCACCACCGATCATATTTCAAGAACAGCTGGCTCAACCCAATTTAATTATTCAATCAATTACTGATACCCATCCTGTGATTTTGGGTGAAGTTTTAACTGCAACTCAATGGGATTTACTCCTGGCTGTATTGGGTGGTACCTCCCTTTATAACTCGCCTCAAACTAAAGTTAATTCAACAGTACATAATCGACGCAAGTATATTCAACAAGTGCGATCGCGTTTAAACCAGCTAGATCTACAACAGGAAAAAATTGCCAAGCAAATCCCGCCAGGAATGCAGAGAATTAGAGGGATTGCTGGCTCAGGAAAAACAGTAATCTTGTGTCAAAAAGCGGCTTTAATGTCGGTCAAATATTCCGAGTGGCAAATGGCATTAGTCTTCTTTTCCCGTAGTTTATATGATTCCATTACCCAACAAGTCGATCGCTGGATACGCTATTTCACTCAAGATCGAGCTGGTTATGATGCTGCAACTTCTAATCTCAAAATTCTCCATGCTTGGGGAAGTAAAGAACAACCTGGTTTTTATCGTACTGTTTGTCAAGCGGCAGGAGCTATTCCCTTATCAGTACCTTTTACCCTAAGTCAACAACCCCAGGAAGCTTTAGCCGAAGCCTGTGTGGAGTTACTGAAAACTAGAACAATCCCCCCAATCTTTGATGCAGTATTAATTGATGAAGGACAAGACTTAGTAGCTGGTAATTGGAGCTATCAAGATAAACAGCCTTTCTATTGGCTAGCCTATCAAGCGTTACGCCCTGTAAATCCCATTTCAACTGAACAAAGACGACTGATTTGGGCTTATGATGAACTCCAAAGTTTGTCTAATTCCAAGGTACCCGAACCCGTGGAACTATTCGGTGAAGACTTAGGACATCTAGTCACAGGTAAATATAGCCAGCAGTTTGACAAAACCGAAATTCTTGCTCGTTGCTATCGTACCCCCCAGCAAATTATTACCATTGCTCAGGCGATCGCTACAGGATTATATCGTCCCCAAGGAATGCTTACAGGTTCTGTTTACGCGGAGGAATGGCAGGCTTTGGGTTTTAAAATAAACGGTACTTGGCAACCAGGAAATCAGGTTATCCTGAGCAGAAATGAATCAAATTCACCAAATATAATGGGTGAACTTTGGTCAGGAGAGTTAATTAACTTTGAGTACTTTACTTCTCGTCAACAAGAATTAACCGCCCTCGCACAAAAGATCAAGCACAATTTAACCCAAGATTGTCTTCAGCCAGATCGAGATTTGTTAGTGATTGTCTTGGGTTCGGCATATGAGACTACTGCTTTAGTTAAACAAACGGCAATTTTCTTGCTTAATCAAGGCATCAATATTTATTTACCTAGCCAAAGCACTTTTAATACCATAGATCCTAAAACTCAAAATTGTCCCAACCAGTTTTGGCATCCAGGAGCAGTTACCATTTCCACTATCCACCGTGCTAAAGGTCAAGAAGCGGATCTAGTTTATCTAGTGGGATTGGATCAAATTGCCCAGGCTGAAGCTGATTTATATCTGCGTAATCAACTTTACGTGGCGCTGACTCGCACTAAAGCTTGGGTAAACATCAGCGGCATCGGCACTTATGGGCTTTACCAAGAACTAGCTGATCTAATCAAAAATTATCCCCATTTGAGCATTACTGTCTCCAATCCTACTATCAGAGAATTAGCTATCAGCGATCGCGCTAGCCTCATTCAAGGATATGCCTTGGGCAGAAGAAACTTTCGTCATGCTAATTTGAGCGCTGCTGATTTATCGCAACTAAATTTGGCTGATATTAATCTGATCGAAGCAGATTTGAGCGACGCTAACCTTCAAGGCACTAATCTAACTAACGCCAAGTTGATTGCAGCTAACTTAAGCAATACCAATCTCAGTAATGCTAACTTAACCAATGCCAAGTTAATTGGGGCTGATTTGACTGAGACAAATCTGACAAACACTGATTTAACTAGAGCTAATCTAACCAATACAACCTTGAGTTAATTATCAGGGAGATGGAATAAATATGATTAGCTTCAGGTTGAAAACGTCTCAGAATAAGATTAATCTGGAACCTTATTAAGTCGATATCCCAAGCCATGAACAGTTTCAATAAAATCTCCCGAGGCACCAACTTTTCTTAGCTTTTGACGCAAGCTCCTAATATGAACCTTAACCGTATCTTCGTCGGGGGGAGCTTCTAATGACCAGATGCTATCAATTATTACCGAGCGACTGAGAACTCGTCGCCCATTTCTCAATAGCAACTCTAAAATACTATATTCTTTGGGGGTCAGATGAATGGGATGAGCATCATAGCTCACTTCATAGGTACTGGGATTAAACTGCAATACTCCCCATTCTAAAATTGGAGCGCCAGAAGTGCTGCCTCGGCGCAATTGAGCCCGAATTCGAGCAAACAATTCTCCTAAGTCAACAGGCTTGATAATATAGTCATCTGCTCCTGCATCAAGTCCAGTAATTTTATCACTGATGGTGTCTAAAGCAGTAATCATCAAGATCGGCATCTGATGTCCTTGTGATCGCAGTTTTTGACATAGATCAATTCCGTCAAGATCGGGAAGCATGACGTCTAATAGGATTAAGTCATAGTCTAAAGCTAGAATATAATCTAACGCCGACTCTCCATCATTAGCAACATCTACCACATATCGTTGGTCAGTAATTGCTTCTGCCAAAGTCTCTGCTAAATTAAAATCATCTTCAACTAAAAGAATTCGCATTCTGTAATATTGTGATCACGAAATCAAAATAGACTTGGTTGGTGGAAACTAGATATCTTCAATCAGTTCTAACTTACAAGAAAAACGGTCAGATTTTGAATTGTGATAAAAATGTTTGCCTAATCGGTAGTGAATTTAGCTGAAAAACTTTCCGATTTCTTTACTCTTTGCTCACTAATTTACTTACCTGTTGTTTGTTAGGGTTCTATCAATCGCAGTAAATAGAACGCGGCTATTAATTTTTGACCAGTATTGCCAGAACGAGTTTTTCTGATCATGAAACGCGATCCTCAAGTAATCTTGATTCTGAATTAATACTGCTATAAATCTTCATTTTTAATAAAAATTAATAATATGGCAATTCCTCTTCTAGAATATTCACCTTCAAGTCAAAACCAGCGAGTTTCGAATTATGAGATTCCAGGCGATGAACATTCTCGGATCTTCAATACGGAAAATCTACTTTCTGCTTCCGAGATTCAGGAGTTAATTTGGGCGGCATACCGACAAATCTTTAACGAACAGCAAATTTTAGCCAGCAATCGCGAACAGGGTTTAGAGTCCCAACTTCGTAATGGTCAAATTACGGTGCGGGAATTTATTCGTGGCTTATTGCTTTCAGATACTTTCAGAAGACGTAATTACGAACCTAACAGTAATTATCGCTTTGCGGAAATGTGCGTCCAAAGAGTTTTGGGGCGCAATGTCTACAGCGAAAGAGAAAAACTAGCCTGGTCAATTGTTGTTCCCACTAAAGGGTTAGCAGGATTTATTGACGAACTACTCGACAGTGAAGAATATCTCAATAACTTTGGCGATGATATTGTTCCCTATCAAAGAAGGCGAATTTTACCTCAGCGTACAGAGGGGGAATCTCCTTTTGCTAGAATGCCGCGCTATGGAGCAGATTATCGGAACAAATTAGAAGATATTGGCTATTTTGCTCATAAACCAGGTGATTATGCCTGGGCTGATAGTCAACCTTACTACCCACCGCAGCCAGTATTATTAGCCGCCAAAATCTTAACTTTTGCGGGAGCTGGTGCACTCAGCTTAATCACCCTGGCGGTAGCATTAGCTGCTTTCGGCTGGATTAGCCTCTGATAACTATCATCCTCTATTTCCTATTTCCTAAAAGACGATATCTGAACGCTTTAAGTTAACACTCGTTCGCCATAACATGATTCCTCCCCAGGACTGTACATAATGAAACAGTCCTGTTTTTTTGGACACGTGTCGTTTAATGTGTGAAACTAGTTAGAAATACTAATGTGTAGCCTTTCCTAAACATCCTGCTATGGAACCGTAGGAAGTGCTAGAGCACATTGTACCCTTGTCCTAAAGGAAGATGCGGCAATGCGGGCGGTCAACAATGTGAGGTTTCCTCACATTTACGCCCTTAAAACTTACGCCTCACATGCGGACTTCGTCCTTTGTCGCTTCGCATATGGTATACCGTTTCGAGACCAGAGGGAATACATGCGGGCATAGCCCTTTGTTTAGGGCATATCCTTTAGAGCATATAGCTTTTAGCCTCTATGTTTAATCTTCAGGCTGATTTTGTATTAGATAGCTGGCAATCTCTAAATCCCTTGATTAGTTTGGGGGGGGGATTCATAATTTTAACGGTTGCTTATTATTTAATCTGCCGAGAAATCTTTTTTCGGCGTCAGGTAGCAATAAGTCGGCAAAAACAAAGTGAGCGAGAACGAGTCATTAATCAGATTGCTCAACAAATTCGTCGCTCTTTGAATTTGGATGATGTCCTCAACACTACGGTAACTGAGGTCAGAGGGTTTTTAAATTGCGATCGCGTCTTAATTTATCGGATTGAGGAAAATGGTATCGGCAAAACGATTACAGAAACGGTTTTAGCTCCCTATCCTCCTATCTTGGGACAAACATTTCCTGAAGAAGTATTTCCCAGTGAATATCACCAAGCCTATGTAGAAGGTAAAAGTCGCACCATCACCAATATTGAGCAAGATGATGTGGAAACATGTTTGGCAGACTTTGTGAAACAGTTTGACGTCCAGGCTAAGTTAGTTGTCCCCATTATTCAAGAGTCCAGAGAACTTGCTTCCACTGAAACATCTGCTAGTGCCACACCATATCTTTGGGGGTTATTAATTGCCCACCAATGTAGTCGAACCCGCCAATGGCAAGCTTTAGAAGTGGAATTGATGCAGCAATTAGCCACTCAGGTAGCGATCGCCATTCAACAGTCTGAGCTTTATACTCAATTACAACAACTTAATACTAGTTTGGAGAATAGGGTCAAGCTTCGCACCCATGAATTAGCCCAGGCTAACCAGGCGTTAAAAACTGAAATTGCAGAGCGCCAGCGGACAGAACAGGCTTTAATCAGAACTAATCAAACTCTCAAATCCTTAATTGCTGCTTCTCCACGTGCCATATTTACCTTAGATTTATCAGAGCAAGTCAAAATCTGGAACCCCGCTGCGGAGAGAATCTTTGGCTGGACAGAAGCCGAGATAGCTGGTCAATTAAATCCAGTCATCAATACTGCTGAAGTTCCTCAGTATCATGAGATTAAACAAAAAATCCTTCAAGGTATTACCCCCCATAGTTTGGAAATACGCCGCCAAAAAAAAGATGGTTCTGCGATCGATATTGTCTTTTCCGCAGCTCCACTAATTAATAACGAAGATCAGGTTAATGGCATCGTGGCAGTTGTGGCAGATATTAGTGAACAAAAGAAACAAGCAGAACAGGTGCGGTTGTTGCAGTCTGTGGTTGTCAATACTAATGATGCCGTTTTAATTACTGAAGCCGAACCAATTAATGAGCCAGGTCCTAGGATAATTTATGTCAATGAAGCTTTTACCCGAACTACGGGATATACCTTAGAAGAGGTCTTGGGTAAGTCACCTCGCATACTTCAGGGTCCTAAAACTAACCGTCAGGCATTAGCTAAAGTAAGAGTAGCTTTAGAGAAATGGCAACCCGTAACCGTGGAAACGATTAACTATCGCAAGGATGGTTCAGAATTTTGGGTCGAGTTTAGTCTTGTTGCTGTTGCCAACAAACATGGTGTTTACACTCATTGGATTTCAGTGCAGCGGGATATTACGGAACGCAAACGAACGGAACAGGCTCTGCGTCAGAGTGATGAACGGTTTCGGCGCGTTGTTGAGAATGCCCTCGATATTATTACGATTATTGATACTTCAGGATATATTCACTACGCAAGTCCTTCAGTACAAACAGTTATTGGTTATCTCCCTGACAACTTAATTGGTGAGAAATTTTTTAACTATATTCATCCTAATGATGTCCAAGGAGCTACTCAAAACATAGTTGATGTTTGGCACAATTCTAATTCAGTCTTGCCGACAGAGTTTCGTTATCGACATCACAATGGCTCCTGGAGAGTTTTAGAAGCAGTTAGTCAGAAATTTATTGACGATACTCCCGTACCGAAAATTTTAGTTAATTCTAGAGATATTACCGAACGCAAACGCCTTTCAGAAATTAGTCTTGCTTTAGAGCGAGAAAGAGAATTAAGCGAAATCAAAACTCGCTTCTTTTCGATGGCTTCCCATGAATTTCGTACCCCCTTGAGTACGGTGTTAGCAGCAGCACAGCTAATCGAAAATTCTCCTCGTGTTTGGCAAGATTCCAACAAGCGATCGCGGAATCTCAAGCGAATTCAAAACTCAGTCAAAAATATGGTGCAGTTGCTAGATGATATCTTAACCATCAATCGAGCGGAGACTGGTAAGTTAGAATTTAGTCCGCAACCGCTGCGTTTGGAAAAACTTTGTCGCCAATGTGTTGAGGAAATACAGCTCAGTGCTGGTGATAAACATCAGATTATGTTCGATTGTCCGCAACAGGGAGTTAGGTTTAGTTTGGATGAAAAATTAATGCGTTCGATTATGGCTAATTTACTCTCCAATGCAATCAAGTATTCTCCCCAAGGTGGAATCGTTAAGGTAACACTAAAGTTTTTGAGTAGCTCCGTTGAAATCCAGATCATCGATCAAGGTATTGGTATTCCTTCAGATTATTTAAAACGGCTATTTGAACCTTTTCATCGTGCTCAAAATGTACGTCGCATTCCTGGTACGGGACTGGGACTGCTAATTGTCAAAAAGTTTGTCGATCTGCATCATGGACGGATTAATTTAACCAGTCAAATAAATATAGGGACTACGGTAACTGTAACTTTGCCTCAATTGCTCAGAACATCAAAGTGAACTACTGGTGAGTGTTTATTCACTGTAATGCTGTGGAGAATCTAAATAGTCATAATATTAAACAGCTAAAATCATGATACAGTTTGTCGAATCATTCTTTCAATTGATGAATTTGGATTTGCCTGTTCCCGAACACAGTAAAGCATCAAGACGCTTGAGGAATCTAAAGATTTCATTAGTCATCGGCTAACTTAGATAATTTCCCAAGATCTTAAAGCAGTTAAGTCCAGTGCTTGCAATTCTTGATAGGCATGGGCAATATAACCTGTGCCTCGAAGGTAGCCTGTATTTGCTCCAGGGAGAATATATTGTAAAGTATCCGCAGTAAAGCGATCGCGTAATTTGGCGATACTATTTAATTGTCGCCACCAGTGAAAAGTCTTGGCTGTTCTCAAAGGAGAAATTTCAGTTTTGGATTTGGGGAGGAGATGTCTGCCAGTAAATAGTGCGCCGCCCTGCCGTTGCCAGTATAAACAGCTTGAACCAGGAGAATGCCCAGGAGTCCAAATAACCTCTAATTCTGGACTAAGGGCGAAATTATCACCAAAAGAAGTTACTTTGTTTTCGGGTAATAGATATGCTTCTTGTTCTTGAACAATTACTTGACAATTTAAAGCTTGCTGCATTTGCCAAACGTTCTTCGCAATCCCTCCTCGATGGCTAATAATTAGGTGATCAACCCCTCCTTGAGACTGGATAAATTCTTGGTTAACTTCATTCCAAGCAGGACAATCAAGAAGAATATTACCAATATTATCTACAATTAAGTAAGATGTAGCACCTAAGGTATCCCGATTCGGCGTGAACGCAAATATTCCTGGCATAATTGAGCGAGGAGTTCTAGTGTTACCAGGACTTGCAGTAATTTCTGTCGAGTTTTGGGGCATCATATAAAATGAGGTACTTGAAATAATTGCTTAATCATATTTTTATTGTATATTTAGATACTTAATTTACAGTTCAAAATAGTTATAGAAACAGAATTCTCAAAATAGATTCGGAATGCTTTTTTATGAAACTCTGGTTTTTAATTATATTAGCCCCCATTGCCTACATTGTTGTTGATCGAACTGTCAAGCATAAAACTACCACTCCTGTATGGTTATGTTGGTTGGTAATCATGATGCCTTCCTGTATCTGGACTGCTTGGACTTATGCTTTTGGAGAAGATCAGCCTCTCCCATTGCCAGTGTTTCTGTTTCCCTTGATTATTTGTCCACTCCTCTACGGCTGGCTCGTCCAGCGAGGAAGAACCAACAAAACAACTAAATTACCCATCTCCGAAGAGAAGGAAATTAGCTCAATCATCTCCGAAGCAAAAAAGAAAACCCCCGAACCTCGTCCAATCAATAGCCAGGAAGAAACCACTTTACGCAACTGTTTTCCCTGGAATATTTACTATTTACAAAATATTGACTATCGTCCCCAGGCAATTTTCTGTCGTGGCAAGCTAAAAACTATTCCTGAAAGAGCTTATGACGAGATTAAAGACAACATTGAACAAGCATTTGGCGATCGCTTTTTCCTGATTTTTCAGGAAAGTCTCAAAGGAAAACCTTTTTTTGCTCTAGTACCTAATCCTGAAGCCAAGACTGCTGAACAGGGCAATTTGCAGAATGACTCCCGTGTGTTATTTGCTCTGACTATGTTTTTGGTTACTTTGTTAACTACCACGGTAGCAGGAACAAGCATTAATGGGACTCTTTCAGAGGAATTGCTATCGAACCCAGGTTTGTTGCTCCAAGGTTTCGCCTATAGTTTACCTCTGCTGTTAATTATTGCCTTGCAAAAGTTTAGTCATTATTTTGTAGCAACCTACTACAAGATAAGGACGACTCTACCTTATTTTATTCCTTTCCCATTTTTGTTTGATAGTTTTTCTTTGGGTACTTTGGGGGCAATCATGCAAAGACGCTCACCTATTCCCCATCGTAAAGCGCTGTTCGACACGGCAATTTCGGGTTCTCTGTCTGGATTACTGGTAATCATCCCCATTCTTCTCTGGGGGCTATCTCTCTCCGAAGTTGTTCCTCTCGAAGAATCATCTGCTTTTAATCTTCAAGCTCAAGATCCTCGTTTATCTTTTTTTCTCAGCCTATTATCGAAACTGGCTCTCGGTTCAGCCTTAACAGCGGAAATGGGTATTAAGCTTCATCCCGTGGCAACTGCTGGCTGTGTCGGATTGTTTATTACTACTATCAATTTAATGCCTATTGGACAGTTAGATGGTGGGCATATTGTTCATGCCGTATTCGGTCAGAAAACGGCGATCGCCGTGGGACAAATCACCCGTATTCTGGCTCTGCTATTTGCGCTAATTCATCCTTACTTTTGGGTTTTGACAATTATCATGTGGCTTATCCCTTTGATAGATCAGCCTGCTCTTAATGATGTTACTGAACTGAATAGCCAACGAGATCTATTAGGCTTAGTAACTTTGGCTTTGCTAATTATCATCGTCTTACCACTGCCTGAAGCGATCGCTAGCTGGATGAATATTTAGCTGCTCTAATCAGAGATTAACTGTATTAATTTTTATAGTACGCCATATGTAAATTAAAAAGCTTGAAAGTTCATTGATGACAATGCTTACAGTCATAAAGTTGATTAATGAGACCTAAAGAAGTCCAATCTTGCTTTCTTCTCAGAAGCTAATAGCTGAGAGCTAATAGCTAGGAACTAGCAGATTCTAAACAAAGCTAATTCACATTAAGCGAATAGTCTTAACTTCTAAGATAAGGAGATGAAATTAATCAACTTAACCTCATTTCCCCATGCCAGAAACTTTAGCTAAAGATTATGAGCTAAAGATTAATTTATTGAGGTTCCTTGTTCCTCTTCCAACTGAGAGCGCTCAAAATCACTGTCTGTTGTTGCTGCCATCTGATCTTGTTCTGCCACTTCTTCAGCAAAGAAAGCGTTATAAGTCCATCCAGCTAGCAAAGCGCCAACGATAGGAGCAAGCCAAAATAACCATACTTGAGAAAACAGTTCTGCCCCAGCCCATAAAGCAACTCCAGTACTGCGGGCAGGGTTAACAGAAGTGTTAGTTACGGGAATACTTATTAAATGGATTAAAGTCAATCCTAAACCAATAGCGATCGGTGCAAATCCCGCAGGCGCACGTAAATCAGTTGCTCCCATGATGATAAAGAGAAACATAAAGGTCATCACGACTTCTGTGATTAAACAGGTAATTAGATTGTAGCCACCAGGGGAGTGTTCACCAAAACCATTTGTTGCTAAAGGATTAGAACCTTCTAAAGTAAATTCGCCATTTCCACTAGCAATTAAATAAATAAAGCCACCAGCTAATACGGCACCAATTACCTGTGCAATGATGTAAGGTAGCAACTCCTTACCAGGGAAACGTTTGCCTGCCCACAAACCGAATGAAACCGCTGGATTGAGATGACATCCTGAAATATGTCCAATGGCGTAAGCCATAGTTAAAACTGTTAAACCAAAAGCCAGGGAAACACCAAGGAAACCCAGCCCGATATTAAAGAAACCTATATCTTCAGTATTTCCTGTATAAGCTGCTGCTAGAACCGCACTACCACAGCCACCCAAAACCAGCCAAAAGGTGCCTATTAATTCTGCAATATATTTTTTCATATGGAGCTATTCCTTACTAAAAATCCGAGAAAAATCTTTAAAATTTGTTTAAAAATCATCCAGTAATGATACTTAAAAATGATGCAAAAAACGCATATTTTTAAATTAAATTAATCATTGAGTCAAACAGCAAAATAACGGCTTTAAACACATCATGTGAGAGAATTAACGTTGTACTGAGATTATCTGTAACTTATTTCATTTTCTGCAAAAGTATAGTAAAATCAGCAAATTTAAAGCCTAATATCACAGAATAGAGACAGCAGAACTGATGACACTCCCAGATGCAAAACTAAAATTTTTGACGTAAATCTAGCCTAAAGAAATAAAAGTTGATAACCAATCAGAGCGATCGCAACATCAGCCAATAAAATCAATGCAACCAAAGCGTAAATTTGGTTCATAATGAGCGATAGCTTGAGAAATAATATAGTTAAAGATTATACTCAATGGCGATTGTGACTACGATTATTAAAGTAATTAGAGAAATATGCGGGGCAAAACCTCAAGAGGACAAGATTTTGAGAACGACCCTCAGTTATTAAAAGTTAAGCACTCCAGGGGAATGATTTGTTTACTGATTAGCAAAAAAAACACGAAACTCTTCAAATTTAGATAGTTACAGTTAAACCAGATGCATTAGTAATTTCCGTACTCTCCAGATAGGGCAATTAATACTGGTTAATCAGGTAGTGAGACCGAATCTACCAAATCTATGGTGGAGTCCCTCCTTCTGAGAGATCTCCCTGGGATTAAAATAGATACAATTAGACAAAACACACATAAAGCATAGCTTAATGATTCCAACCGTTATAGAAAGCTCAGGTCGCGGCGATCGCGCTTTTGATATTTATTCCCGTTTACTTAGAGAAAGAATTGTTTTTTTAGGACAGCAAGTTACTGATGAAATCGCCAACTTAGTCGTGGCGCAACTACTATTTTTAGAAGCAGAAGATCCTGAAAAAGATATTTATCTCTACATTAACTCTCCTGGGGGTTCAGTTTCCGCAGGCATGGGAATGTTTGATACCATGAATCAGATTCGCCCTGATGTCTGCACCATTTGTATTGGTCTAGCAGCTAGCATGGGCGCTTTCTTACTTAGTGCAGGGGAGAAGGGAAAAAGGATGAGTTTGCCCAATTCCCGTATTATGATTCACCAGCCTTTAGGTGGGGCGCAGGGACAGGCAACTGATATTGAAATTCAGGCAAAAGAGATTTTATATCTCAAGCAAAAACTTAATGGACACTTAGCAGATCACACTGGTCAACCTCTCTCAAAAATTGAGGAAGATACCGAAAGAGATTTCTTTATGTCTGCGGAAGAATCGAAGGAATATGGTCTGATCGATCAGGTAATTGCCCGTCGTCCTTCTGCTAGTAATCCACCCCAACCTGTAGGTTAATAGCGATTTTCGCTTACTAATTCACTTACTAAATAAATAGTTTGGGTCACGTTGATGTAGGGATATTATCCATAATCCCTACATATTTTTTGGAAAATTTTCTCACATTTATATCTGATTAAAATTACTGATTTCTATATGTAGTCATTCTAGATAGAAACCTGATGCATAAAGCTCTAAAGTTGAGCATTGTAAATGTTGTTCCCTATTCCCTATTCCCTCGAAACGACAAAGGGCTTCCTAACCCTAAAGGGTACCGCTTTGCATAAGGATACTGCTTTGAATATGTCCGCATGTACTTAGAGGCTCAAGAAATTAATTAGAACGACTATAGTTAGAAAACTTTTATGATTTGTTATTTAGCATTCCAACAAGTTGGTTCCATGAGCTGAAATAAATTCAGCATAGCCCAACTTCAAATAGAAACCAAATAAATAGATACTACTCCCTGTTCCCTATAAAAGATACTTTATAAGATTATGGAAGTTAATTTGAACAACAATTAATGCAGATTAAATATTGACATCTATCCTAATTAAAAATATCGCTAATAGCTTCTTCAATTGTCCTTTCTAAGCCACGCTGCACGCTATTTACCATCACTCCTTTAATAGTGGAAGGACGTTGCTGCTGGTTGTTGGGAGATGTATTAAAATTGTCTACCGCTAAGCTTTCGCCAACAAAAGTAAAGCCAAAATTGGTACCAGCATGATCCTCACTTCTGATCTGATTCTTAGTGCTTCCAGTATAAAATTCTTGTCCCTCAATAACTTGGATACTCACAAATCCACCTGACTCGGAAATCATACCTGCATGAACTGCCGTGGAGCAGATAGATGAATTTGTAGTGTAAGTATTCGTACCCCAAATTGACCCATGCATAAAGTCCTCCGATGCAGGTTGGCAGTAAAAATCATAGGTTTTACCCACGTTTTTAGCTTTATTTAAACCAAGGCTATTTAAGCGGCTTTTCCAGCCAATTTCAGGTACTCTATTTTCCAAATTTTGGGCATTAACAGTTTGCCCAGATAGACTACTAAATGCGATCGCCAAACTAGCAATAATTAAATTTTGTCTGATATTTCCCTTAATTCTGTTCATGTTATCCCTACCTAAAATAGAACAAAAGCTGATAAATATTATCGTTGAGATTAAATATATTTGCTTTATTTAATTGCATCCAAGCTAGCATAAGGTTTATGTAAAAAAAAATATTGTATTAAGCTTTTTTGCTCTATCTTTTCGATATCTTTACACAATTTTAGGAACATTTTATTGGCTGTGATTGCTAGCACTTATTAAGCTGGTTTAAGATCACAATAATTTCATCAATTGCCTGTCGGATTTCGTTACTTTTAAGTTCCGAATTATTAACTAGAATACTAAATACAATACTAGGATTTTGGCGGTCAATAATATATCCAGACAAAGTACCTACCCCAGTTAAGGTTCCTGTCTTGCCCCACAAATTGCCTGTAATGGAGGAATTGCGAAAGCGGTTCTTTAAAGTTCCATTGATACTAGCTAAAGAAAGTGATTGTTGATAAGATTCTCTCTGAGAAAGTTGAGACATTATTTGCAGAGTTTTCACCAATATCTGGGGTGATATTAAATTTTGGCGGGACAAGCCTGATACGTCAGCTAACACATATTCATTGGGATTAATCCCGATAGTATTTAAACTTGATTTGACAGCTTCAGTTGCCGTTTCTAAACCCAATTTTTTAGCTAATATTTTACCTAGAACTTCTGCATACAGATTATTACTTTCTTGATTTACCTCTTCCAATATTTGCTGCATCGGTGGAGAGTAAATTGTCATAAGTTCTGTTTCCCCTTGATTTTGCTCTGGCTGATTAATAACAGTTCCTCTACCCACAGTAATCCCGACATCCGTTAATTGGGAGCGAAATGATTCGAGAAAATACTGAGCAGGATCGACTACAGCTAAATCCCAAACATCGGGAGGTTCATTGACAGCTAGTTCTCCCCGAAGCTGTAACTTTGGCTTGCCCAAATATGAATCAAGTTCGATATTGTAATCAATGTCTTTATTACCAGTGACTGCCTGATTGTCTAGTTGCCATTGTCGAGCAGCGATCGTATCACTCCAATAATACTTTACGGGTTGTCCAATCTGCTGTGGCAAGAGAGTTAAAGTAACTGTATTTTGATTGAGAATAGTACTATTAACTGCGGTGGCGAAATAGCTATGGACATCTAACCATTCCCAGGTGGGATTGATCGAGGGTGGGGCAAAATAACTATTGTCAATGATTAAGTTTTCGATCCGTTTGATTCCTCGGCTTTGCAACTGGTGTACTATATTTTTTAAAGTTTCAGTTGATATGGTGGGGTCTCCTTGTCCTTCGAGACGCAATGAGGTCAAATTTGGTTTTGTGCCTGTACTATAAATTGTGGTTTCAATACGGTAATCTGTCCCTAACTCAATTAGACTAGCTGCTGAAGTTAGGAGTTTAAGGCTTGATGCAGGAGTAAAAAACATGTTCCCATTCAAGCTAAACAAGCTTTTCCCCTCCTCCAAGGTCTGAATCTCAATTCCCCAACGCGATCGCTCAAATTCAGGACGGTTAATAATTTCAGTAATGGCTGTAGGTAAATCGCTGGGACAAACTGACGAAACATCAGATTTCTCTTCGGCTAAGGAAATTATGGGACTGGCAAGTGTAAACAAGAGTAAACTAAAGCCGCTAACTATCAATCTCATCTAGGACAATGTACTTCAATAAGTTAAATTCTTTTATCTTGTAACAAGGAATTAAAGAAATGGCATTATCTCATTAAGGGCTGAGCAAGATTTAGGAGCCTCAATCACCGAAGACTGCAAGCTAATCTGAAGGGTTTTAGGTTTAATAGTCGTCAATTTTAGAGCTACTGACATCATAATTTATGATTAGCAACGCTGAATTTATATATAAATTAATATCAGATATGGAAGTTTTTTCAATCAGTCCAGCTTCAACTAAGCCTTTATGGTTTATTGCTGTGATAACTACCTTGTTAGCTTTGGTATTCGCCATCGTAGTTTATACGGGATATTCTGCTCAACACTCCAGAGTGGAACTGAGAAGCGATCGCTTAACACTTGTTGGAGACTTATGGGGACGGACGATTCCCTTGGAATCAATAGATGTATCCCAAGCAATGATTGTCAATCAAGATCAACAATCTGAGTATTCACTCAAGCGTCGCACCTTCGGTACTGGATTACCTGGCTATGCTTCTGGTTGGTTTCGACTGCGAAATGGAGAAAAAGCCCTAGTTTATTTGACACGAAATACCAGTAATGTATATCTACCGACATCTTTGAATTACATACTATTGCTCAGTGTCGAACAACCTGAAAGGTTTATCGAAACCCTACAACGAAAGGTAAATTAATAAAAGCGTATCAAGAAATGACGAAATTGAGATTAATTAGTCTGCAACGCCATATAACGGATAACCTGAATCAATAGCAAAGCAAACTATAGCAATCAACTTGTAGACAAAAGCAAGTTCATTCTCTCTCAAATCTTTGATTACCATGACTTGATAAAGACCTTGTTTAGCTTGAATTAATTCATTATTACTAAAAGTATAATCGTCGAATAAATCACACAGTTGGGTCAATATTGATAACTGAAACCTTTTTTGTAAAGATGTAATAGTAGCATATAGATCGAATTCAATACTACCAACAATAATAGGATTATCTTTAGCCTTATTACTTTTTCCCACCATCAGATAGTACGCCATAATTTGATACCGAATATATAGATATACTCTTAGCTTGATTCTTGCAAACTCATAACTAACAAAGAGCTATCCCCGCATAAACTAATAAAGAAGCTAACCCACTTTACATGTAAATTAAAAACCTAAATCTGCTTTGGCAATTTCCGCAGCAGCATAAACCTCTTCATTAGGCATTTCTTCCCAATCTGTACAGCCAATCTCACGGTAAAATTGTGCATCATATGCCCGAGTACGAACTACCACAGGCATTGGCACTGCATGACCCAAGATCAAAGCCTGTTGTTTAGAATCTAATTTTGCCAGGACAGATTTCAAACTTGCTCCTCCTGATACTCCTGTAAAGATGGCATCGATGTCTTTTTCGTCGTTGAGTAAACAGGTGACGCGAGTTCCAATTTGAGACATAACCTCATTATCAATCCCCGAGGGACGCTGATCGACTACCAGCAAAGTAACAAAATACTTCCGCATTTCACGGGCGATCGTGCCAAAGATGGTTTGGTGGACAACACTTGAGTCGAGGAAACGATGTGCCTCTTCAATGGTAATTACAAGCTGACGGGGTTTATCAAGAGGGTTTTTGGTTTGCAGAAAGTGGTCGGCTTTTTTAACGTAGCTGGCGTGGATACGACGGGTAATCATATTAGTTGCCAACATGTAAGACAGCATATTGGACTGAGAGCCAAATTCAATAATGACGTTTTTACCCGCAGCTAAATCTTGAATTAATTGATCGATGTAGTTGTGGGGACAGGCTGAGCGAATATATTTCAGAGTATCAAAACGCATTAGTTTTCGCTGCAAGGATGAAATTGAACCCTGGTGCCCTTGCTTGGCTTCGCAAAACATCTTGATATCCTCATTGGTCATATTTACCAACCGCATGATCCAAGATTTGCCATATTCGTTATAAAGAATATTGGCATTATCCATTGCTGCTTCCGATAGACCTAATTCTGAAGAGACGAGTTTGAGATCTTCAATTTCAATCTGATCATAGCTGAGATAAAGTTCTTGAGCATCTCTAACTCCACGACGCTTAGTAGATTCAGGATCGAGGGTGTACATAACTACTTTTCCTGGGAAAAGCTGGCGCAAACCCTTAACAGTGCTGACCTGCTTGCCTTCCTTCATTGCCTCCCAGCCATACTCGGAGTGCATATCAAACATCAAATTGACTGCTGCATCCTTGCGAATCACACCTGATAATAAGAGCCGAGTTAAAAAAGATTTACCCGTACCTGATTTACCAAAAATGCCATTACTTCTTTCCACAAAGCGATCAAGATCGATGCAAACAGGGACATCCATATCTAAAGGTTGACCGATCGCAAAATTACGACGCAAGGGATCGTCTTCCCAACCAAAGACACTACGAAAATCATGTTCAGTGGCTTCGTAAACCTGGCTAAAGTGGGCAGGAATGGTTTTAACAGGCAGCAATTGCATATCGGCACTAGTTTGTGTCTGTAACGATCCGAGACTGGTATCTCGGTCAGGATCTATGGGTAGACTAGGAAAATCACTGTTAGTAGCGGTGGGGGTAAACATTAACATGGGTGACAGATCCACCGTGCCGTAAGTGCCACTTCCTGCCAGAACATCCCGTAAAAAGGTATCTTCAATGGGAGGGGGATTAGCAATAATGCGATCGCTCGAACAACCAAGAGAGACATCGGTTAAGAGACAGAAGAAACGGGAGCGAGTCCCCTGCACCACCAGGAATTTGCCAACTCGCATGTCTTCCACCGACACATCAGGGTGTAATCTGACTTCTAAACCTTTGGTTAAAGAACCTTGAATAACCGAACCTAGAGGGATCTGAGAATTCATATGATGTTTATGAGGGGGTGTGGGTTGAGATGCAAAGCCGAATAAATTTTTGCTGATATGCAGGATTTTTCTGCTAACTTACGCTTATTCCGCTAATTTTAGCCGATTAAGTTTTTAACATCTTATCAAATTAAAATAAAGAGTTAATATGTCAAGTAATCAGAAACTGATTTTACCCCGCATGGGTTGTGGCACCTGGGCATGGGGTAACCGCCTACTTTGGGGCTATGACGAGAGTATGGACAGTCAGTTACAGGAGGTATTTAATCTCTGCGTTAGTAACGGTGTAACTCTGTTTGATACGGGGGATTCTTATGGCACAGGTAAGCTTAACGGTCAGAGTGAAAAGCTACTAGGAAGATTTGAGCAAGAATATTCAGGAGTAAATAAAGAGAAGATCTGTCTGGCGACCAAGCTGGCGGCTTATCCTTGGCGGTTATCTCGAAAATCGATGGTCAAAGCAGCTCAAGCCTCAGGACAACGCTTGGGTAGGGTGGATTTAGGGCAAATGCACTGGTCAACGGCTAATTACTTCCCTTGGCAAGAGGAGCAATTATTAGATGGTTTGGGAGATTTATACGAACAGGGTTTTGTTAAAGGGATCGGACTTTCTAACTATGGTACAAAGAGACTGAAACGAATTCATGCTAAATTTAGCCTCCGCAGTATTCCTATTGCTACTCTACAGGTGCAGTATTCATTGCTTTCTACCTATCCCGTTACCGAATTAGGCATCAAGGAAACCTGTGATGAATTAGGAATCAAATTAATTGCCTATAGTCCACTCTGTTTAGGTATTCTCACAGGAAAATACAACAACCCTAGTACCTATCCCAAAGGATTACGAGGATTGCTATTTAAAAGATTAGTTCCTGAAGCCAAACCCTTATTAGATTGTCTAAATGCGATCGCGAAATACCGTCATAAAACTATGGCACAAGTGGCGATCAACTGGTGTATTAGCAAGGGTGCTATTCCTATTCCTGGAGCAAAAAATATCAAACAGGCGCAGGAAAATATTGCAGCTCAAGACTGGAATTTAGATGCAGGAGAAGTAGCCGAATTAGATCGTGCAGCAGCAGGTATCAATAAACCGATGGTACAGAATATTTTTCAAACCAGATAACTAAAAGTCAATTTTGAATTTTAGAATTGATTCAAGTAGCTTTAGAGAATAATCAAAAGTTGTAATGTTAGCTTTCACTTGCACAAATAAATAAAACCTATGTATCTACTTCAAATCCTCAACTGCAATTAATACAAGTTCTGAGTCATCCAGTTCACTTATTCCCTCGAAAATTCGATTTGCCTGGTGTTCAATCGCCTGCTCAAAGATAGTTCGCGCAAATCGCCCATTACCAAACTGTTTACTACGCTTGGAGTAAGCATCAGCGAAGATTTTTTGCACTTCTACTCGCGCTTTGAAGCTTAGAGTATAGCCGTTATCTTGGCAGAATTTGTTGAAAATCAACACTAGCTCATTGGGAGTGTAGTGATCGAAGTCAAACGTTCTGGAGAAGCGGGACTGTAAGCCTGGATTGGATGCTATGAAATAGTTCATTTCTTTGGTATAGCCTGCTACGATCACAACAAAGCGATCGCGATGATCTTCCATCCGTTTCAGCAAGGTTTGCAATGCCTCATGACCAAAATCATTAGAGGATTGATCTTTTGATGCTAAAGCGTAAGCTTCATCGATAAATAAAACTCCGTCGAAGGCTTGCTTCACGGCGTTATCGACTTTTAGTGCAGTTTGCCCAATATAGCCACCAACAATTCCTGCGCGGTCGGTTTCGACGACATGCCCCCGCTCAAGGTATCCTAATTGCTTATACAGTCGTCCCATAAGTCTTGCCAGGGTTGTCTTTCCAGTTCCTGGTGGTCCTGACAAAACTAAATGCATTGAAGTTTCTGCAACTTTCAACCCGCGTAATTTCCGCTCAGTCTGCACTTTCAAGAAATTACTCAAGGACAAAAGCTGTTTTTTAGTATCATCCAGTCCCACCAGAGATTGTAGCTCTGCTAATATTTTATCTAAAGTGTCATCCGTAGGGGGTTCGTGTTCTCGAAATGATGCTTCAGTTGCATGGTGCTGAGACTTATTTGATTGATAGTTGTTGTCTGTGTTGCCAGTAGCGATCGTTAAACTATGAACTTTGATCTTTTGTTTACCGTGTACAATAAAACCAAACTTATGACCAAAGACCTGTGTCAAAGAATTCGCGGATAATGTTTCGACGATTGTGCTGTTGATATAGAAATTGATCGCTTCCCCGCTTCGTCGCATCTCCAACACGTTCAGTCCCAAGCGACGGATTTCTTTACAAGTTTTCCAATCTACAAAGGTATTAGTTTTATTGTTTTCGTTATTACTTGCGTATTTAGAAATTCGGTAATACCCACTCTTGCAAATCACAAACTCAAAGCGGTTTTTGGCGTCCGATAATCCCCAAACAAAGCCAAATCCATGATTTATGCTGCTCGTCATGTGTTCTAGGACAACATGGACATGAAATTCCGATTGATTGTAGAAATCTTTTAAAGACTGCCATGCTAACCAATTACCATTACCCGATCGCTTATATTCAAGCGTGTAGTAATTGTTGCCCATTGCAAGACAGCAATCTTCAGTATCCTTGATAGACCACTTATGGCGATTATCTTGAAAGTGTTCTTCAAAAATTAGCATAGCATTTGGGTTTAAATTTAAAGCACAAGCTGGAAAGCTGTAATCTGTACTAAGTGATTTGGTAGAAAGTTTTAAGCATACTACGTCAGTTAACTGGCAAAACTCATGAGCTATTTTGTAGCTAAATAACTATCTGAGAAAACAATTTTAAGAGTAGCTCAGTAATTGATATCAGTAATTTACCAAATAATCTGAGCGCTCACAATTCATAAAATTCATAAATTTGACAACAAAATCATTAATATTTAGCTAGTTTAATACAAACAGGTTCTTGTGGAAGAATACACTCTAAATGTTAATCTCTTTAAATGAGTAGAATTATCGCAAATATGTCGTTTCTCTTCATGATCTTGATCAACATCTTATAGTTGTATAATTATCTCTAACTTTGATACTTATGTTGTTAATTTTGATGTTGAACTCGTAGTTATGCTGCTGAGATTAATATCTAAATTACCATAGACATTAGAATCATTTGATGTTAGTTCTACTAAATAAAATACCAAAGGTCTTAAAAGCGATCGCACAATATGAATATTACTCTCTAGTCAAAATTGCCTGTCCCCGTATATGTTTTCACTCTTAGGAAAGCACTATTGAATCAAATGAGATTGAGGACTCTATGAATTACTATAATCAGAAAGAGAAAATGATCCAATCCAGAAAATATAGAAACTTTGGTAGCGTTTTGTCAGTAAAGTAGAATAAAACTGTAATTTTTCGGTTTTTATGCAAGTAATCGCTAAATTATGGTTATTGTAAAAGGGTCGATTAATAACTGGTTTGATTAGTTCATGAATAGTGCCATCAACTCTCAGGACTATAATTCTCCAGACTGGAATGCAGCTTGGAAGAATTTTCTAGAAATGAAAGCGATAAAATATAAACTTACTCCCAGTCAAACTAGAGTCTTTTTAACCAGATTTAAACGAGATAATTGGTTGAGTAGAATTGAAGATGTTTGGCAGCAGAGTGATGTAAATAGCTTTGAAGCTTTTGTTAGTCATTCAACTAAGGTTTATCGTGCCTTTAATAATTATTGCCCCGAACTTAGTAAAGGTGCGGGTAACTTTCCAGTTTTAAGAGATTGCTTATTAGATGAATTTTCTCAAGGATCACTGACAGAAAAATCGCTAGATGATTACGGTGACACACGCTATCAACTCGTTTTACAGCCAGGAGCATTAATTAGAATCAAAGCTCCGAGCAAAATGGGTAAAACTCGCTTATTAAATAATATTTTATCTTTTGCTAATCAGCAAAACTATCAAATTGTTCATATTAATTTCTTACAGATAGAATCCAGCAAATTTGAGAGTTTAGATTTATTTCTGCGTTGGTTTTGTATCTCAATTAGTGATGCTTTAAATTTAGAGATTGATTTGAAACAATATTGGGATCAGGATCGTGGTAGCAAGCAAAGTTGTACTAGATTTTTAGAAGACTTATTGCATACTTTTCAGCAACCATTCGTTCTAGGCTTAGACGAAGTTGATCGCCTGTTAAATTATCCTGATATCAGTCAGGATTTCTTTTATTTATTGCGCTATTGGCATGAAGAAGCCAATAATGAAGAACTTTGGGAACAACTAAGACTAATTGTGGTCTATTCTACGGAAGATTTTGGTAGTTTAGATATTAATCAATCTCCTTTTAACGTTGGTATTCCAATTGAATTAAAGCCATTTGAGCCACATAAAATTGAAGAGCTAGCTCAGGTTTATCAGTTAGATTTATCTAATTCAGATATTGACCAATTGATTAATATGCTAGGAGGTCATCCTTATTTAGTTGACGTGATGATGTCTCATTTAATAAAAGAACCTCAAATTAGTTTAGAAATAGTCTTAGAACAAGCTACCACAGATATTGGAATTTATGGAAGCTTCTTACGCCAACACTTAATTAATTTAAGGGCTAATAGTGAATTGGCTCATGTATTTTTAGAAATTATCAATAGTCAAATTCCAATACAAATTGATACTCTGTTAGCTTATCAGCTTTACCGTATGGGATTAATTCAATGGTCAAACTCTGGTAAGACTGTAATTCCCAGTTGTGAACTATATCGACTTTATTTTCAAGAAAGATTAGCCCCACAAGAAATAACTAATAACTAATATGTTCCCAGATAAATATAGTTCTAGTTCCTGAAATCAATGATTGATTTTTATAAGGTTGGTGGAAGTTTGCGTTATGAACATCCGACATATATTAAGCGTCAAGCCGATGTCGATCTTTATTATGCTTTAAAACAGCAGGAATTTTGCTATGTATTAAATTCTCGGCAAATGGGTAAGTCTAGTCTTAGAGTAAGGACAATGAAAACTCTGGCTAAGGAGGGTTTTAAATGTGTAGCAATTGATTTAGGAATCTTAGGGAGATCTGCTAATTCTGACAACTGGTATGGTGGATTAGTTGCTGAGTTATGGCGTAAACTGCGCTTGACAACGGGAATGAATGATGATTTGAAATGGTGGCGATCGCATTCATCATTGCCTCCCGTACAAAGGTTTTTAAGGTTTATTGAAGATATTTTATTAGCAAATTGTGTGTCAGACATTGTTATCTTTTTGGATGAGGTTGATAACATTATTAATTTAGATTTTCGTGACCAGTTTCTAATTTTAATTGGTAGTTGTTATGAGAAAAGAGTTGAAAATCGGCAATATTATCGTTTGACTTTCTGTTTATTAGGAGTAGCAACTCCTTCTAGTCTAAGAATTAATCGACAGCTTAGTCCTTTTAATATTGGTCGCGCAATTCAGCTTACAGGTTTCAATTTTGATGAAGCACAACCTTTAATCCTAGGCTTTCAAAATAATTTTTCCCAGCCAGAATCCATTTTACAAGATATTCTTTACTGGACAAGAGGACAACCATTTCTTACCCAAAAAGTATGTTCTTTAGTTGCTCACTATGGTGAAGCTCAAGACCTCGATCTATCTCAGTTAATTCAACAACGGATTGTCGATAATTGGGAAATGCAAGATGAGCCAGAACATTTGAAAACTATTCGCGATCGCCTCTTATTTAATCAAGAAAATAAAGCCAGGTTACTAACTATTTATCAGAGAATACTTAAGAATCAAGGTATTCCAATTGATGGTAGTGAGGAGCAAGTCGAGTTACGTCTCAGTGGCATAGCTAGTAGACAACAAGGTCAATTGAAAGTTAGTAATCCCATTTATGAACTTGTCTTTAATCAAGATTGGGTTGCTGAGCAATTATTTGCCATTAGTCCTTATCAAGATGCGATCGCTGCTTGGTTAAAATCTAATTGTCAAGATCAATCGCGCTTATTACGAGGAGAAGCTTTAGCCGAAGCTCAAATTTGGGCAAGAAAACACAGCATAACCCCAGCAGAAATTGATTTCTTGCAGAAAAGTGAAATATTAGCAATTAAGGAGCTAAAACAAGCTAAATTAGCTCAAGAAGCTGAATTTACGGCTAAGATAGTTCGTTGGCAAAGACTATTTATTCTCTTTTCACTGGCAATGATTGCGGGATTTTACTGGAAATCTCGTCAGACTAACCTGAGCAACATTAATACTTTAGTCCAATCTAGCACCTCATTATTGGCTTCAGAACAAAAATTGGATGCGTTGATAGCAGCAATCAAAGCGAAACAAAAACTAGATAAATCTCTACAAGTAAATCAAAATTTAACTCAGCAAGTCAATACTGCTTTGCAACAGGTAGTGTATCGTATTCAAGAAAAAAATCGCTTAATAGGTCATGAAGATCATCTTTATGGTGTGGCAGTTGCCGAAGATGGCAAATTAATGGCTACCGTAGCCACAGACAATACCCTAAGATTATGGAAAAAAGATGCTACAGCTTGGCAACCCGATCGAGTATTAAAAGATCATGCTGGTTGGGTAATAGATGTCGCAATTAGTCCTGACGGTCAAATGATTGCCTCTGCTAGCCGCGATCGCACGGTTAAACTATGGAATAGAGAAGGTAAGCTACTAAAAGATTTACAGCATGCTTATCCAGTAACTAGTGTTGCTATTCAAAAGGATCAAGTCGTCACAGGTAACGAAAATGGTGACATCAAGATTTGGCAATCAGGCAAACTAATTAGTACCCTCACTGGACATACCGCAGCAGTCGAAGCGATTATTATCACTACTGATAATAAGATTATTTCCGCCAGCGAAGATAAGACGCTAAAAATTTGGCAAGGAAGGAAATTAATCAATACCCTCACTGGACATAGCGAAGGAGTGCGGACAGTTGCTGTGACCTCTGATAACAAAATCATTTCTGGTAGTCGAGATCGCACCTTAAAAATCTGGGACAATAACGGTATTTCAATTGCTACCTTAACAGGACATCTAGCACCGATATACAGCGTGGCAGTAAACCCGATCAACAATCAAATTGTCTCTGCTAGTGCCGACAAAACCCTGAAAATTTGGGATAGCAATGGAACTCAGGTTACTACTTTAAAAGGACATACTAACCGCGTCTGGGATGTGGCGTATAACCCTGATGGAGAGATTGTATCTGCTAGCTGGGATAAAAGCATTAGAATATGGCAGCCTAATAATAATTTAATCAAAATCTTGTCTGGTCATCAAGATGTAGCGATCGCTTTGGACTATAATTCCGATCTGATTGCTTCTGCCAGCGACGACAAAACTGTCAAACTATGGAGCAAAGCAGGGACTTTGTTAAAAACTTTTCGTCAACATACCGCTGAAGTCTATGATGTGGCAATAGGCGATCGCTTTATTGCTTCGGTTGGTGCCGACACCACCCTACGAATTTGGCAAAAAAACCATAACTCTGGCAAGACGATTAAAGCACATACCTCGGCGATTTGGGCGGTAGATATTAATCCGAGTAACAGTAAAATAGTCACTGCTGGGAATGATAATCTGATCAAAATTTGGGATACTCAGGGAAACTTACTCCGCAGTTTAAAAGGTCATCACCGCAAAGTTTGGGATGTTGTCTTTACTTCCGATAATCAGCACCTAGTTTCCGCCAGTGAAGACAATACGGTAAAAGTTTGGAGTCTTGAGGGAAAGTTGCTAAAAAATCTTCAAGGACATCAGGATGCAGTGAGGACAGTTGTTAGTAATGGCAAACAAATTATTTCTGGTAGTGAAGATCGCACCATTAAAATTTGGGATTTCGCAGGAAAACTAATTGATACATTAGAAAGACATGATGCTGCGATTAAAGGAGTGGCACTTAGTCCTAATCAACAATACCTAGCTAGCGTTGATGACGATGGTCAAATTATACTTTGGCAGCAAAATAATCAAACTTGGTCATATCTGCAAACTTTACAGGGACATGATAGAGCTATTTGGTCATTAGTTTTTAGTCCTGATAGCCAAACCCTAGCCACCGCAGGAGAAGATGATAAAGTTATTCTCTGGAATTTGGCTAATATTCGACAACTAAGTCCCCTGGAATATGGCTGTAACTGGCTTAAAGACTATCTCGCTTATAGTCCTGAAGTTACTCAAGGCGAACGTAATCTCTGTAATTAAGCAATGTTTAATTAATAGGTTGGGTGAACTATTGGTAATTCTAAATCTATCAAGGAGATGCATGATTTAATATATTTGAAAGGAATTGGCGATCGCTTAATTTGTGTTTATTATTTTCTATTAGATATGAAGAGATAGTGATAGAGATATACGGCAATGATCAACCAGATCCAGCTCAACTTAATCATCGTAATTTGCTTTGGTATACATTCAAAAAAATTTACATTAAGGCTAGTTAATGTTTTGATTGAAGTATTCTTGGCAACATAAATTAGGTTGATTAAACAGACAGGTAGGCTTGAGATAATTGCAATTAGTAAATGTGTAAAACCTTCCTCTGAATTAGCTGTGGCAAAAGTGATTTTAGGTTCAAGAAGTTTAGGATGAACATCAAAAAACAATACTTGTATTAAATCATACGGAATTAAAGCTATCCAGTAATATAAAAAAATGAGGAAAAGCCAAAATATTGCTAATAGAAAATAAAACAAAGCTAGTGGACTAAAAAATAAGGTATATAAACCTGATAATATGAGAATAAGCCAGAGTATAACAATAGGGACAATT
>JBCDEP010000219.1:0-8066 GCA_039179675.1 Cyanobacteria bacterium P01_G01_bin.67 | reverse complement strand
TCTGAACATAGGGAAATATAATATTTTTTATTTTTGTAAGAAAATTCCCATGTATTTTCGCCATAACCATCAATCATTTGGCTGTTTGTCTCTTTTACAAGAGAATTTAATTGTGATTTATTTAGTTTTTTTGGTGAATTATAGGAAATTAATGAGCATATTTTTCCGATGTCTTCATCAAAAACTAATTCTACCGTACCTGAAGTGATTCCTATATCAAGTAGCTCACTTTTCAAATACTGATATAAATTAGAACTATCGTCTTTTTTTCCAATGCATATATCAAAAATTGCTTGATTGTTTACAGTATTGTCTTTTGCATCAGTGATAAGTGTTGGATATTTTAGTTCTATTCTCATTATTTTATTTCCTTGTCTAACTTTAGACTGACACTGACACTGAGTCGCGAAGTTAACAATATACATTACTACGACCAACGAATAATCGAAGTTGATCAGGAGCTAGTTTAACAAAAGAAGAGATTTTCAGCTAAAGGAATGCCCTCAAACCATGCAAATAGACAAATAGCATTCATTGCACTCATAGTAAATGTGTACTGCAAATCGATTTTATCCAAACTCACATAACGATATTCTCGTAGATCAAAACCTCGAGTCCCCTCAGAAATATTACCTTCAACTCCCACAGGCTGATTATATTTTTTTGACCATGTTTTAATTTTTTGTTGCCTTCGTCTTTTAACAATAGCTAAATGCTCTTCTGAAAAAAAATATAGAGATTATATAAAAGGAGAGTGTATGTACTTTCCACCTAAGACAACATATAAGATGAATAGTCTTAGTTCTTTCATACAATTAATTTAAATTACTCAGTTTCTTCTATCGGAAAACTCTCTCCCTTCAAATAAGAATCAAAATGCTTCTTAAAATATAGAATACTAGTCATATTTGGCTCATCACATTCATCGGGAGTAAATTCATAGATGGGCATTTTTTCCCTTACTAGCTTGACTAACTTAGGATCTAACTCCTCGAAAGTCTCAACTCTAGCGATAGTAGTTTCATACCTTAATCTAGCAGGATGACCGTAACCCAACTTCATCCAGGGCATCCAGGGACAATCTCTAGCCCAGGTAGCCGGAGGTGCGCCCTTAAATCCTGGTCGAGAAAAACTAGAAGTGAAATACTCAACGCCCTTAAATGTTTCACCAGGGCAATAGTCCTTATATTTACTATCCTTGGCTAACGGATGGGGATATTCTAAAGGGATTTCATTGACTTTGGTAAGGCAACCTTGTCCTTGGGGGATAATTATCTTTCTTTCCCGTAACGATCCTTGCACCATACGGTTAGCAATATGCACCACTGGGAATTCTGGACTATCTTCTGTGGGTTTCCAATAGTGCAAGATTTCCTGAGTCTCTGGGTCACAAAACAACCCAATTTCCCGATTGAGTCGATAACCCACTTCGCCATACTCAGGATGTGGTTTAAGCAACACTTTAGTCGCATTCATGCCAATGATCGAGCATAGTTTCTGTTTCGGTTGTCCTGGAGCTTCTGTCCACCAGATATCCCCCGACCAACTATAGTAAATTTGTTTGCCGTGGTTCTCTCGATAGAAAGTTAGAGTGCTATATTCAAAATCTGCTGAAAAATCCATTAGCTAAAGCCGTGTCTCAATGCTGGAATTATAAAACCTTTTTCCGTTTAGCTATTGCTTGATTGCTCTAGACTAATAAATAATCCTACTCCTTTAAAATAGGTGATCGCGATGAATCAGATTAATACTAACCAGATTGAAGGCATCTACGAAGTCTGTATTGGTGTTACTGAGCCAAAAGCAATGGTTCAATATTGGTCGCAATTTGGTTACAAGATAGGACTAGAAGGAGAATTATCTGCCTCGGTAGCACAGGATTTATATGGAGTTGATTCTGCTTTGCACTCTCTGAGGCTTTACCATCAGGATGCCGATCACGGTTTAATTCGTCTGATGGTTTGGGAAAAGCCCACGAATGAAGGATTGCAGCTAACACCAATGAAAGTTAAGGGCAACCGTTGGACAACTAGCTTAACCGCTGATGTTTTGAATATTCTCAACCATGCAGAGAAAGCAGAGAAAGAGGGTTTGTCTATTAAGTATATTAATCCTCAATGGACTGTCATCTATCAGACAGAGAATGGTCGTCCCTTTATTGATACTCTGGTGGGAGTAAGAGAAATGATGCTTTTGCAACCATTAACAAGGCAGGTATTCTTTCAACGCTTCAATTATGATGTTCCCAATTATGGTGCGATCGCTCCGAATGCTACTTTTCAAACCAGCCAAATTACCCACATGGGCATGGTGATTCAGGATGATAGCAAAGAAACTCTAAGATTTTACGAAGAAGTTTTGGGATTACTCCGTACCCAAGATGACGTGGAGAGTACCTATGAAAATGCCCCTGGTGGACGACCGATTTTTGACTTACAACCTGGAGAACGTTTTTGGGTGACATCTTTTGACGATCCGCGATCTTCGGCGACCGACTGGAAACTAGCTAGATCTGGCAGAATGTATATTATTCGGTTTCCTGAAGAGATGAAATTAGAAAGTCGCTTCTACGAGGCAAAACCTGGATGCTTGGGGATGTCTCTTTATATTTATCGCGTGACAGAGTTAAAGGAATATTTTAATCGTATTAAGAAGAGCGCAGCGAAAAACCTAACTGAAATCATGCCTAATGAATTTGGTGAAGAGAGTTTTTCCTTTATTGCTCCCGATGGCTATTTTTGGACTTTGATAGGTAAGCGAAGCAAGAACTAATATGTCTCAGCAGAGTAAATGGAATATTGATGGGTGTATCCAATGATCATTGATTTAGATGAATCTTTTAATAGAGCAATCAATTTAGCCCCAGACTGGTCAATAGAATATTTCTTCTCCACCGTAAAAGCTTTGAGAAAAGCAATTTATGGGACAATTCTGAGATGGGATTTTCAAGATCTTGAACATTGGTCAGATTTTACTGGATTACAGATTAATTGGATTCAAGCTAATCCTGATGAAAAAACATGGGGAGCCATTAATAAAGGGAAGAAAACAGTTACATATCTGAGAACGGATCTACCTTTACTTATATTGTTAGATAAATATGCAGAAATCATCCAAAACGAAGCTATTTTTAAAAGATTAGAAATTATTTATTCACCAGATTTTTATCTCAAAACATATGCAATCAAGCAGAAAACATTAGAACAGCTTTTTGTTAGAAGAAATCAATCTGTTAATTTCTTTTTATTTTTCGTTAAAAATTTTAATCTCAATAAATTTTCGATTAAAGAGTTTTGGTGGTTTAGTATTATTCCGCCACCTGAAAATGTTATAAAATTAGACCTTACCGATTTATTTATTAAATCTAACTATAATAAAAAAGCAATCACTCTAGATGAGTTATTTGTAACTGCCGATAAAATAATCAAGTCTATCCCAAAATCTATTTTAAATTACGAATATTTTGAGGCATGGGCAACAATAACCACCCCCAAAAAGACTGTTTGTATTATTGGAGTTAATAATGCAGTTATTTTTGTTTTGAATGAGTACGTAGATATTATTCAACAACTTGTAGATTGGAATTATATCTTGGTCATACCAGTTTATTCTTTCGAGATACAAGAATATAAGATAGACAAGATATTAGTACAACAGCAATTTCCACTTTGGAATTTGGAAGATCTTCCCTCTGTTTTTTCAATTTATGATTTTATATTTCAAACATCATAAGGATGATTAATTCCAAAATATTTATAACGTAAAGGCAATTATTGTTTGATATTCATCTTAGGTTTAGCTGTTCGATAAGGTCTTTTCAAATACTGCCCACAAGCAGAACCAATAATTTGCCCCTGGTCATAAATCAGATTTCCTCGCAGAAATGTGTTCTTGACTCTTCCCGTTAATTCCATCCCTTCAAAAGGCGTATAACCTTGCTGAGATTCTGATTCAGCAGCACGAACAACAAAAGTTTCATTGGGATCGAGCAGAACTAAGTCTGCATCATAACCTACGGCAATATCTCCTTTGTCTCGCAAACCAAAACGTTGAGCAGGATTCCAACAGAGTAACTCAGCCATATGGTTATAGGACATTCCGCGTTTACTACCTTCACTAAATACACTAGAAAGCAAATATTCCGTTCCGCCAAAACCTGATTTTGCCAACCAGATATTATTAGGATCTTTAAGACTCGCTTTCTTTGCAGCACCACAGCAGGCATGATCGCTGACAATCCAATCAATGTTATGATTTAACACCTGTTCCCATAAATATTCCACATCCTCACGGGGACGAATCGGCGGATTAACCTTTGCCCACTTGCCCGTTGGGGCATCGACATCTAGCATCAAATGTCCGACCGTTACTTCTCGCCTAAAATTGATATGAGGAAAAGCTGTTTGCATAGTCATAGCAGCTTCTACTGCCTTGCGGGAACTTAGGTGCAGTAAATTGATATTCAGACAGTTAGTTTCGTGAGCGAGATAAGAAGCAATACAAATGGCTAATCCTTCGGAATGGGGAGGACGGGCAGCACTGTAGGCTTTAAGACCAGTTAGGGATTGATCGTTCTGAACAATTTTTGTATAAGCATTTAGAATCTCCGCAACTTCGCAGTGGAGGCTGAGGCTTAGATAATCACTAGCTTCAGGATGACGCTCCCTTAGTTGGGTTAGACTCCGCATAATGAATTCAAAATGGGCAAAATCGTATCGTTCCTCTTTATTAATCATCAGGAACAGATTTTGTTGGTCGGATAAACCATGCAGCCCATAACCGCCGTAGAACATAAAGATTTTAAAAGACGTAATACCGTGTTCCTCAAACAGATATTGCATCTCGTCAATATGCCCCGAAGCGATTGGTGCAACATGATAACCATAATCAACATAAAAGTTACCCTGTGATAGTTTCAGAACCTCAGGGAAAAAATCTTGATAAGAACCGCCTTTATTCAAATAATATTGACCTGTGCGAATATAGTTGAGGCTAGTGGTGACTCCCCCCATAGCTGCTGCCTTACTTTCAGTGATAGCATCCTGGTCAAGGGGTTGATAGATACCAACATGCATATGAGCATCAATCAGCCCAGGAAATCCCAAACGATTTTGAGCGTCAAAGACTTCCTTAGCGCGATCGCAGTTTATTTCTGGGGCAATTTGCCTGAATTTACCATCCTTAACACCTAGATCGAGTTTTTCAATGGATTGCTGGTTGGGACGAACCACACGGACATTTTTGATAACTTTGTCTAGGACTGGAGTTTCAGACACAATAACCTCTCAATCTTTGTTGATTTTTACTCTCATTTTATCTACAGCGTTGGCACATTCAGGAATTTCGAAATTAGCTCAACTAGTTAATTATCCGAAGACTCAGAGAGCTGTTTCGAGAATGTCACCTTGTTTCCCTTAAATTAAAAAATGTTAGACGCAGCTAAGACAACAGAAAACAATCATGAATTCTAATTTAAGTCTATTGAAAATTATTCCGTTAATGACATTACTAATTGGACTTTTAGCGCCAGTAAAGATTGTCAAAGCAGCTAGTGGAGATCTAAATAGCGAAGATCTTACCAAACAAGAAACTTTAAGTGAGGCGGGGCAAAATGGAGAAATTCAAGTTTCGTTTGGAATATCTCAGTTAGTGGCTAGCCAAGCAGCCCAAAAAATTGTCTTGTTTTCCTTCCTAACTCTGACCGTTTGCAATCTATACAGTAAAGTCCAATCGGCAAAGAACAAGAATCAAAGAGTGACAACAAACAAGATCGAGCCAGATATTCCCTCTTTTAAACTCATTAACAAAAATCCTAAGATATTAAGTTTGGTTGTTGATAACGTTGATAACTCGGCAAACTTTAATCATCAAGAAAAAATTACATTAGAACATCTGAGTGAACCAGAGCAAGAAGCTGCCTAATAAATATAGCGATCCTGTTTGAATTGTGATGACTAAATGGTGTTGAGAGAACAGGGAACAGGGTTTTTCACGAATGATTTAGGATTGCTGTTAAGAAATTCATTGAATTAGCGATCGCTCTACTCAAACATAGGAATACTAGCCGTTGGTTATGATGTAAATTGGAATGCTTCTTACTCTTTAGCTTTCACCCCCTGGAGAAAAGACCATGAAAACCTATACCGAGTATCATCTGAACCCTCAGCAATTTCCTTTGCTCAATGGTTTTCAAGTTCACTGGCAAGAGATTCGTGATGAGTTTAGCTACTTTATGAATCAGGCATCTTCGTCAGAATTAGCCCTGGCAGAGAATGTCATGGGTCCCAAAACTAAAACGATTAAAACTAAAGGTGCCAAGAAATACAGTGCCTTTGGGGTGTTATTCCAGGGCAAATTAATTGAAGAATATATTCTAGAGCATCAATTAACTTACCCCAATCACAATACGGACGAAGCAGCAGCAGAGGTACTGGCATTAAGAGAAAAATACTTTCCTACATTAGCTAAGGCGATCGCCGAAGTCAATTTAAGTAATGATAATCTGGTTAGAAATGTTTATTTTGGGACCTTTCATCCTGGTTTGGATATTAAGCTGCATGTAAACTACAATCCCCATATGAATCGAGGATATCTAGGACTAATTATTCCTCAAGGAGATGTGGCAATGAAAATTTGTCACGATAAGCTTTTTTGGCATGAGGGAGAATTTATGGTTCTTGATCATAGCTATCCTCACTGTCCCCATAATTACACCGATTTTGATCGAACTGTTTTGATTGTTGACTTTTTTAAAACTGATCAGCCTCAAGCAGAAGTCATTCGATTTGAAAGAGAACTAGTTAACCAACGAATGCAAGAAAATCCCTATAGCTTGGGTGTTTTTGGCAAAAACGATCGCGCTAAGCCAGAAGATTTTATCAAATATGGTTTAGCCCATCAGTTAGAGTGGGACAAAGCTCTAGGAACTGCTTGACTATTAAATATTTGAGATTTTTAGCTAGTTGGTAAAGGGAATCTTGCTCCAGCTAAATAATCAGCAAAATTTTGCTTGAAATACTTCCAAGAAGTGATGTTTTCTGCGTCTAATTTCTGTAAAGCAGCATCCTTATATAGGGGAACACGATTATTTATTTCTGCTTGCAACCATTCAGGTAACTCAGTAAAACCGCCTACTTTACAACCATGAGCGCTATAAATTAGCTGTCCAGGCTTATTACCCATTTTCATCCAAGGTAGCCAGGGTCCAATGCGATCCCAACTCAGAATTACTTGAGATACTTCAGGAATATTGGGATCGTGGAGTTCTGCGGTGGGTACAGTTAGTTTAAATAATTCTGTCGCCTGATAAGTAGCCTGAGGACTATACTCAATAAATCTTGAATCTCCTGCTAAAGGATTGGGATAGTCACTAAATAGATCGAAGACAAAGGTTGTAGTGTCGCCATTAACTTGAGCGGGGAAAATGCCTTTGAATAAACCTTGAACCTGCTGATTCGCAACATGAACTACAGGCAAAGTTTCTGTTGTCCAGGGATTTTGCCACTGATGAACTACTTGTTCTGTCTGAGGATCGAGATAATAGGTTAATTCACGAGAAGTAAAATCCCAACTTTGATCCTCATTTGGCAGACAGCGACTAACGCTCATGCCCACAATTTTAAACAGATGTTTTTTCGGTTCATTAGGTACAAAAGCGTAAAGAGAACCAGTCCATAAGAGAACAGTCGATTTGGAAGTTAGGGAGTTACGAGTTTTAACCCAACAGGAAACATCTAACTCTTCTATGGCGTTGACTTTCTTAACTGAATTAACCATGAGCTTATTTATTGGGTTCTAAGGTTAAGGTTTCTAATCGCAATTAAATTTGCTTTAAGGTAGCAATTTTGTGACTGAATGCACAACTTAGAAAAAAATCTATTTTTGAGATTTAATTACTAACGCTTCTCTCATCAGGATTTTATTTATACTTATAGAACCTATTTAAGATCTTCACAAAAAAGTATAATGGGCAGAAAATGCAATATACCAGTAGTTTGAGCGATAGAGAGTGGGAAATAATAGAGCCTCTGTTGCCAAAGAAAAAACGAACAAGACCCCCTAAGTGG
>JBCDEP010000224.1:0-7642 GCA_039179675.1 Cyanobacteria bacterium P01_G01_bin.67 | reverse complement strand
TTTAAAACAAAAGATTTATCTAGATGTTAAAAATAAAAAATAAACTGATATGGCACCTAGAAAAAGCTTAAACAAAAGAGTGAAAATATATCCTTTAAGCTAATAGGTTAATTGTTAAAATACTTTGAAGTTATATAAGTATTATTGCTTAAGCTTTGAGTGAGATGAATTAATGATTAAACAATGCATCTGTTACTATTTAAATTCCCAGCATGAAATTTACTGGTTTGACAGGAGCGATCGCTATCTGTATGCTGCTTGAATATGGCTATTTTATGGGTCATTGGGATTAAAAATATGATGCGTATTGCCTTATTTACTTACTCGACCAAACCTAGAGGGGGAGTAATTCATACTCTGGAGTTAGCAGAAGCACTACAAAAGGAAGGTCATGATGTTTGCGTCTATGCCTTGGATAAAGATCGGATCGGGTTTCATCGACCTGTAAACTGTCCTCATAAATTAGTCCCTACTAAGCCAGCAGCAGATCGCCAATTACTTTTGCAGAGAGAACAAGACTACCTTGATGGTAAGCGTAATGAAAGACATCTAGATCCAGTAGATGAGCTTATCAAGCAGCGAATTCAGGAATTTATCGACTATCTGCTCCAGGAAGAGGAGCGATATGATATTTATCATTCCCAGGACTGTATCAGTAGTAATGCTTTGCAAGTATTGAGAGACAAAGGACTAATTCCTCATTTTATTCGTACCGCTCATCACATTGATGAATTCAACAGTCCTTATTTACAAGCCTGTCACGATCGCTCGATCTTAGAACCAGATTTATGCTTATGTGTGTCCCAATATTGGCAGCAACAACTACGAGAACAATATCAGATCGAGGCACCTGTGATTATTAATGGTGTTGATACCCAAAGATTTTCTAGGATGTCTAGTCAGCTAAGCGATCAAATCGCAGCTTTAAAACAACAGCTAGGAATTAATGGCAGTTCTGTTTATTTAACCATTGGCGGTATTGAACCTCGTAAAAATTCTGTCCAACTATTACAGGCTTTTATAGAAATATTAAAAACTCATCCTCAAGCACAGTTAATTATTGCTGGGGGAGAAACATTATTTGATTATGAGCCTTATCGCCTTGAATTCTTTAACCTGGCACAACAACATCAACTCGAAATCGGAAAATCCTTGCTGCTTCCTGGAGTGGTTTCTGAGCAAGATCTTCCTATTTTGTACCATTGCGCCGATGCTTTTGTCTTTCCCTCAGTTAAAGAAGGTTGGGGACTAGTATTATTAGAAGCGATCGCTTCAGGATTACCAATTCTCACGTCTAACATACCTCCCTTTACGGAATTTCTCACCAGTGAGACAGCTTTACTAGTCGATCCCAACTCTAGCAGAGCGATCGCCAATGGTATGCTCGAAATACTCAATAACAATCTAGCTCAAAGACTAATTAATAATAGCGAAACTATTGCCACTCGTTACTCCTGGCAAAGATCTGCCCAGATTCATTTGGACATTTATCAAGAATTGGTTAGTTAGTTATTAGTTATTAGTTATTAGTTATTAGTTATTAGTTGTTATAGCAATTCCAAATTACTCGTGAAAAAATCTATTCCCTATTCCCTATTCCCTGTTCCTGGTACATGCAGCTTATGCAGAGCGGTATCCTTTAGGAAAAGCCTTTGTCTGTTCCCTGTTCCCTGTTCCCTGTTCCCTGTTCCCTGTTCCCTGTTCCCTGTTCCCTATTCCCTGTTCCCTATTCCCTAAAAGATGATATCTTATTGTCCTCTACTAACACTCGTTAGCTATATACTTCATAATTCATCATCCATCTCTTGAAACCTATGCCCGAAATCAACTTTAAAATCCAATGGCCTGATGGCACACAGCAAAACTGTTATTCTCCTTCCTTGGTGGTCAAAGAATACTTTACCCCCAGCACTGAATACACTTTAAATGAGTTTGTCGAAAAATCTCGCACGGCGTTGAATATAGCGAGCGATCGAGTTGAGCAAGCCTATGGTTTCCCCTGTAGCAGAGCTTTGGGACAGCTGCAACAAATAGAAGTAAAAGCTACGACATATCATGAGCTATCCCAACCCAAAGTATTATTTATCGATTTCTCCGATTAAAAATACCCCAGTTCCAGAATATGACTTTCAACTACATGGGGATATAATTCTAACGATTAGTGACTATTGCTGTTTATCTTGAACAACCTCGCTAATATATCCTTCCACATCTCGTCTCATGATATCTTCTACCCGTTGAGCAAAATCAGCATAAACCTCGCTATGGCTCGTGAAATCACGATAGGGACCACTTAACTGGAAAAACTGCCAACCTTCAATTTTCATTAATTCGGCAGTATTGCGATAATGACGATAGCGTTCACCATAGTGAAAAAATTCTTCTACTGCGGCGCTAATGGCAACAGCCTGACTCAAACCAAATGCAATCCAACCAATTACTTCTTTAATATTACTCGAATTAATATTGAGGCTGACTAAGGCAGGAACGATAACTCCTCCAATAATTGTCACTAGACGCAAAAAATAATATCGGTTGCGATTTTGCTGCGCCCGACTTTCCAACCAAAGCAATTGAGACATCCAGCGAGATCTAATGAACTGTCGCTGCAAGTCTGACAACTCAATCTGGTCGATTAAAGAGTTCATCTCTTGTTTGACCCGTTCGCTATAGTTTTTCGGCTCTTTAAAGTCTGCGATCTGGTCTTGATTTTTGGTTTCTAGGCTATTGTCAATCATGTTTAAGTTCCAGATAAAGTTAGTCCAAAAAAAATTGGCGGGATTAGTGAGTTTTGGGACTAAAGCAAGAAGTTGAGGTCAACACTGGCTATTTATTGTAAGAGTCTTAATCTATTACTCAAGCAATTTAGTTTTAACATCTAAACATCGAATATCTGGCATGAATATAAAGATAAATATATTTTTTCTGATGCCTAAAAGGCTTAGCTTTTTTTCTTGTAGCCAACTAGCCTATTAAGGTTCTTGTTAGAAGTTGATCGTCATGATTCCTTAAAGTTCTTAGATCGTAGAATTTGCTCTACTTTCGCTCTATGTTGTGCTTCCCATTCCTCTAGAGTTTCTGAAGTTTCCTTAATTATTCTGGCATGAGCAACCTCGTACACTCGATCTTGATCCGCTTGAGGAATTACCGCAATTCCTTCTTCATCGGCAACAATAATATCGCCAGGATTTACTTTAACCCCACCGCAGGTAATTGGCTCATTGAGCGTACCTAAAGTTTGCTTCACTCCAGGCTTAGGCATAATTCCCCGTGCAAAAATAGGAAACTTACTCTCTCGTACTTCTGCCACGTCTCGAATCACTCCATCAATCACAAAACCTGCAATGCCTCGTTTTTGAGCGATCGCACAGACATTACCACCAGACATAGCATAATCCAAAGAGCCTGATTCAACCACAATAATTGCCCCTGGTGCGGCGCGATAGATAGCAGCATGGAGCATCAAATTATCTCCTGGATGACATTTAACGGTATAGGCGTTGCCCGCAATACGGGGAATCGGTTGCCATAATGTTTTGATGCCAATGTCCATAAATTGCTGACGTGATAAACCATCAGCATAGGCAGTAGGGGATATTTCTTGGAATTTTGAATAATCAGTCATTAAAGATCAGGACTTTATAGTTTGGTTGGATCTAAGTAAGATTTAATCATTAAACCTAATGGAGTTGTGGCTCTTTTTTTCTTGGTCGAGACTAGCGAGGCTAAAAAATAAGATTTTCATGGTGAAAACCATTAAGAGGATATTCTTAAGGTAGACTGCCTACACTTAAAATTTTAAAGATGGCACAAGTTCCCAATCGACTAGCCGTAAAACGGAATCTACGAGAACACATCAAACAGTTACAAAGCGATCGCCAAGTTCTGGATGGTTCTCCGATTACAGATGTAGAAATCAAGCCACAAGATACTAGAGATATAGCCACATTAGCGATCGCCTTAGAAAAGCTATCTCCTTTCCCCAACCCTCTCAGATATGCTAATCAACTACTTAATGGTGCTTGGCGATTAGAATACTCAACTGCTAGGGAAATACGTTCTTTAAGCAGTTTGCCGTTCGGATTTTTGGTGGGAGAAATAAATCAAATAATTGATGTCGCAACTGCCTCATTTGAAAACAAAGCTGGAGTTGAGCATAAGTCAGGTTTATTATCGGGATACGTCAGAATTACCGCCAGTTTTGAACCAGCTATAATAGCAAACAAGCCCTCTTTACAAAAAATCAACGTCAATTTTAAACAGCGGTTTATTGGAATTACCAAAATTATCGGTCTGAGAACAAAACTGTTCGATCCGATTAAAGTAGTAGAAGCCCGTAATCCTGAAGGAAGGACTCCTAGTTTAGACATCACTTATATTGATGACACTATGAGAATTGGTCGTGGCGGTGACGGGAGTTTGTTTATTTTGACTAGAGTTGGATGAATAAAAACGAACCAGACAGTTATAGTTGTTCTAATTAACTTCCGTATCCTGTAAAGTTATCCATATTCTTCAAATCGTATCTTAAGGCACAAAATTTATCTTAAGACTAGGATTAGATAACCTATATCAACAATAATCATTGAACTGACCAGAATATAACGAAAAAATGCATAATTCCTTAATCAAAGTAGCGATTGGAACCGCATTTTTTATTCTGACAATTATCGTGGCAGTTGTTGGCTATATCTTTTTTGGCTGGACGACTCTAGAAGCAGTCTATATGGTTGTGATTACCATTTTTGGTGTCGGCTATGGAGAAGTGCAACCTCTAGAAACTGCTTCAGAAAAGATTTTTACGATTTTTGTCATTCTGGCGGGTACTTCATCGGCTTTGTACATTGTGGGAGGTTTTGTTCAAATGGTTGCAGAAGGAGAGATTACTCGCGCTTTTGATGCTCAACGCAAACAAAATACTATTGCTAATCTGGAAAATCATGTTATAGTTTGCGGCTTTGGCAGAATTGCTCAGGTAATGGCGCAGCAGTTGGCGGAATCATCTCAGATGTTTTTAATTATAGAGAATGACCCTCAGCGAATAGCCTTAGCAGAGGAACAGGGATTTTTAGTTAAAGCAGGAGATGCGACGGACGAAACTACTTTAGAAGCGGTTGGTATTCAACAGGCTCAAGTTCTAGCAACAGTTCTACCTGAAGATGCGACTAATGTGTTTATAACTCTTACTGCACGGGAATTGAATGCAGATTTATTAATCATAGCCAGAGGAGAGTTACCTAGTACCGAGAAAAAACTACGTCTTGCTGGTGCTAATCATGTAATTCTGCCAGCTACAGTCAGTGGCATCCAGATGGCAAATCTAATTAATCGCCCCACTAGCACTGATTTTCTGCAACAAAAAGATCGTCAAAATTCTTTAAATGATTTATTAGCCCAGATAAAAGTTCAGATTGATGAATTGACTCTTTCGGTTCATTCTCCTTTGGTTGGCAGAACAATTCGAGAACTGGAAATTAGAGGTAAAGGGGCGTTTATTATCGTTGCGTTGCGGCGAGAGAATGGTGAGTTATTATCTCATCCTCATTCATCTTTGATTTTAAATAGCCAAGATACTTTAATTGCGATCGGACATCAAGAAGAACTGCCAAAATTTGCCCGTTATTATCAACTAAATTATTCTCTACAGCAAAGAAGGAGCCAGGAAAGGATATTAAACTGAAATGATCGATCAACTTTGGGTGCTTCTTTGTTCGGGTTTAGTGTTTTTGATGCAGGCGGGTTTTATGTGCCTTGAGTCTGGTTTGACTCGGGCTAAAAATAGTATTAATGTTGCCGTCAAAAATATTGCCGATTTTGGCATATCTGTAGGTCTATTTTGGGTCTTTGGCTATGGCATAATGTTTGGCACCTCTCAGGCTGGATGGATTGGGAGTAGCAGTTTTTTGCCTTCAGCCCAATCGGGGCAATCCTCCATGATTGTCTTTTTCCTTTATCAAGCGATGTTTTGCGGTACAGCAACAACCATAATTTCTGGTGCAGTAGCCGAACGGCTAAAGTTTAGTGCCTATATAATTATTGCTATTTTAGTATCAGGTATTATTTATCCCCTATTCGGTCACTGGGCTTGGAACGACGCTGGATGGTTGAAGCAACTAGGATTTGTTGATTTTGCTGGCAGTACTGTAGTCCACGCTGTGGGAGCATTAGTTAGCTTAGCAGCCTTGATCTTAATTGGTTCTCGACAAGGTCGATTTGATTCATCAGGAACAGCCCATAAAATTCAAGGTACAAATTTGCCTTTTGCTGTCTTAGGGGCTTTGTTATTGTGGGTGGGTTGGCTGGGCTTTAATGGCGGCAGCACTTTAGAACTCAACGAGCAAGTACCTGGAATTATTTTAAATACGGTGTTAGCTGGGGTAGCGGGAATGCTTACCTCTACTGTATCTAGTCAATGGCGGTATGGTCGAGTTGAAGTTGAGGAGTTAATTAATGGGTCAATTGCTGGCTTGGTGGCAATTACTGCTAGCTGTAATTTGGTATCAACTCCCTTAGCGGTAATTATTGGAGCGACGGGTGCCGCAGTCGCACAATTAGTTTCTCAAAGTTTAAAACGTTGGGGAATTGATGATGCGGTAGATGCCGTGGCAATTCACGGTGGAGCAGGAATTTGGGGTACTTTGTGTGTAGCGCTATTTGGTCAATTAGAACTCATTGCTACGGGGTTAAGCCGTCTGAGCCAGCTGGGGATACAGTTATTGGGGATAACGGTGGTTAGTATCTGGGGATTTGGGATTACCTGGCTACTGCTCAAACTGCTCAATTCATTTTTTATCCTACGGGTATCTCCTGAAGCGGAGGAATTAGGTTTAAATGTTGCCGAACATCAGGCAAAAACTGATACTTATGAGCTATTCCAGGTCATGGATCTCCAGGCTAGAACCCACGATTTAAGTTTACGAGTTCCTGTGGAATCTTTTACGGAGAATGGACATATTGCGACTCGATATAATCAACTGATGACTGCGTTGCAAAAAAATCATCAACAAACTACTGAGTCTTTAGAAGAGCTATATGCAGTAACCGCGACCATAATTGCTGCCGTTGAGAATAGCAGGTTTTCTGCTACTGATTTTGATAGTTTCGCTGCTCGTTCAGATGAATTGGGTATTTTGGCACGGGTATTACAGCAGATTATTCAGACGATCAATACTCAACAACAAGATTTAGTGAATGTAGAATCAAAATTGCAGTTAGCTACTGATAGACAACAAAACATGATTATTGAGATTCTCAAAGATCGCTATGACACTGTTGCCAAATCTACAGTCGATCGCATTAAGTCGATTCAGGATTTGGAGCGTTTACATCAGTTATTACAGCAGGCGATCGCTACTGATGGCAAAGATGATTTTTTAAAGCTTATATAGCGTTACATTGTTGATTTAAGACGATAAGATATCGTTTTTTAGGGAATAGGGAATAGGGAACAGGGAACATCAATATAAGAGTTCTAATGGGCAACATCCTTTGCTCATTTTTTTGTGAGCAAGTCGATCTAAATAGTTGATTGCCACGTAATCAATTTATCTTCAATCTCAAACTGATAAATTGAAATTTAAGTTTGAAAGTCAATATTTTACTAATATTTTCTCTATTTTCACTTAATGTTATGACTTTAATT
>JBCDEP010000232.1:0-6897 GCA_039179675.1 Cyanobacteria bacterium P01_G01_bin.67 | reverse complement strand
TTTCGATAACTGGTTTAGCTGTTCTTGTCGATCTAACTCAGGTTTTTGGCTCATCTTACCGTTACATTACCCAGTTTTCTTCTCTTTTACAACCTCTGCTCTCTTTTCGATACCTTAATCCTTACCTTCGAGCATCAGATTTTTTCTTATTTCTTTAAAGCCAGAGTTTGAACATTTTCTTGCTTCAATTAGAAGCTATTGAGGAATAGAAAATCATTTACACTGATGTCTAGATGTAGTTTTTGCTGAAGATGATTCCCGAATTCGCAAAGACAATGCTCCCAGAAATATGACTATTTTATTTAAGAAGACTTGCTCTTAATTTACTTCATCAGGACACTTCTAAAGGTAGTCTGAGGATGAAGCGTTATCAAGAGGGATTAGATAATAACTTTCTCCTTCAAATCCCAGCTAATTCTGGCTTATTTTAACTTTCTTTTTTCGTGCGATTACCCTAATTCAGATACAAATTTATTAAATATAATTTTTGATGGAACGTAATAAATTATGGAAGCAGAAAAAACTAAAATTGTTTTAGCTTCCGACATATTCACCCAAATTGAATTTAATCGAAATACTTTGGAAGTTTATCAAATATGAGTGGATAGAACTTGATGCTTATGAGAATCAAAATAGCTTAATTAAGTATCTCAAAAAAGTCCTTAGCAGCTTTAGTGACAAGTATGTAATTAATTTTGCTTAGATACTTATTAATGTTGGTAACATATCAATTTACATATATAACTTTTGATAAGTGATCGAGAATGTTACTTTAATCAAATTATGGGGCAACTTACCAATAGAAGATTAATCAATAATTAACTTTAGTATTAATTACATACCTGATCTAAATCAGACCATGACTAAAATAAACTGTGCTGCTGCTACTCAACTCAAAAAGAAAACTACGACGGTTTTGGCAAGCGGGTTAACCTTCCTGATGTTCTCTGGATGTGCTGAAAGAATAAATCAACCTGGCGCTGGTAATCAAGGATTTGAAGTCAAGTTTTTAGTTGGTAGTGATTTGGCTCAATTTTGTCAGCAAGCTGCAACACGGTTAAATCAAACTCGACCTAAGATTGATAGTGGGGAAAATTACTATCTTTCCTGCGAAGCTAAAGGTAGTGGTGATGTTGTTCAGGATGTATTAAATTTGGCGCAACAGCTAAAGTCAGGCAATATTCCTGCTGAGGCGGCGGATTTTCCGACTTTGCTAGCGGTGGATGGCGAGATTTATCAAAGCCAGCTAGTTTATCAAATGGATAAACTGTTTCCTGGACAGGAATATATTCCTAATATTACTGATTCACCTTTAATTGCTTTTAGTCCGATGGTGTTTATGACGACAGAACAACTGGCACCAGGATTAGAGCAAAGTCAGAATCCCTATCTTACTTTGGCTACTACGGAAAATCATCAGCAACTAGATCCTAATGCTCCCGCAATTCCCCTGAGCTACGTTCATACTGCACCAACTAGATCCAATTCAGGATTGCAAACTCTGGCATCTCAATTTGCAGCAGTTGCCCGAAAGCAACCTGAAGATTTAACTTTAGCCGACGTAACCAAATATCAAGAGCAGGTAAAACAAATTCAGAGCAAAATTACCCGCTATGGCAAGTCTACAGGCAATCTAGCTCTTTCTATGACTGAGAATGGCGTTTTTTGGGCTTCTGTCGGTTCAGTCTATGAATCATTGGTGATTGTGGCTAATAGTCAGTCAGGTAATAATCAAACCAAATACCAGGCAGTATATCCTCCAGCAACCTTTGGTTCCAACATGCGAGCTATGTTAGCTAATGCTCCTTGGATCAGAAATGAGGAACAAGAAGCAGCTCAAGATATTATTGAGTACTTGCGATCGCCTGAAACTCAAGCAATAGCCGCCGACTTGGGTTTACGTCCTGGGGTTCCTGGAGTAGCCTTAGGCGGTAAATTCTCCGCTCTATATGGCGTACAGCTTCAGCCTAAATACGATTCCTATCGTCCTCCTCAGCCAGAGGTAGTGGAGGCAATGCTTAATAGCTGGCAAACCTACGCCAAAAAATCTTCCCAGGTAGTGGTGCTAATTGATACTTCAGGCTCCATGCAAGGTACAAAACTCGCTACAATCAAAAGTACCTTGTTGAACTATATTCAAAATTTGGGAGAGAAGGAACAAATTACCCTAATCGCTTTTGACTCCCAAATCGATCCGCCAGTAACTATTAAGGGGAACCAAGCAGGGAAAGATAAGGGAATTGAGTTTATTAGTCAGCTCAAAGCTGGTGGCGGAACTAGACTATATGACAGTAGCCTGTATGCTCGTGACTGGCTGATGCAAAATTTCCGCAATGATGCCATTAACGCCGTGCTAGTTTTAACCGATGGCGAAGATTCAGGCTCTCAAATTAACCTCGATCAGTTATCCCAAAGATTGCGGGAGAGTAATTTTGAATCGGGAGAAAGTATTGCCTTTTTTACCGTAGGTTATGGACGAGAAGGAGAATTCAATCCCCAAGCCTTACAGGCGATCGCTGAGTTGAATGGCGGCTACTATCGTCAGGGCAATCCCCAAACTATTTCTAACTTGATGGCAGATTTGCAGGTTGAGTTTTAGGATGTTGATGAATGAACATTGGAAACTGGAAATATAACTGTGATTAGTTATTAGTCATACGGTCTAATTTATTTAAAGATGAAATTAGTTAATCCTTTACAATATCCTCTGGCTGTTTTGGTTGGCGGCATTACTTTGGTTATAGGAGTGCGTCTAGTTCAGTTACCGAACTTAGTTGTGATTCCTGCATCAGTGGCGATCACTACGGGATTAGCCGTGCCTTTAAGTAAAAGAGCAACCTCTCAGATTCAGATTGATAATCCTGAGTTATTAAGAGAAGTTAAGTCCATTCAACAACAGTCTAGAACCCTGTGTGATACAGCAGAAACCTTACGCATTGAAGCCAGACGAATGCTAACCTCCGCCACCCAGTTAGAATTAGTGTCAGCCGTAGAATATACCTGTGATCGAGTTTTGGAATTACCAGCTAAAATAGATTTACTCGCAGGCAAACTAAATGGTTCCGACTCTCTATTATCCACCGAGGAGTTAGCCAGGCGGATCAAGGAAGTAGAGCGAAAAGCTGAAAAAACTTCAGGGGTAGCGCGACAGCAACTAACCCAACTAGCACAAAGTCTCAGAAACAATCTTGATTTAGCGCGGCAAGGACAGGATGCGAGACAGGCACAGGTAGTTTCTCTGGAGACTATGGTAAGTGAATCGGCAGGAATCTTACAACAGTTTCAGAATCGCCTCCGTACCTCCGATCTTAATAATTCGGTTGAACTTAATGAGCTAAAAGTTCTCAGCGAGGAATTGAAAAATATGCAAGACAACGTTGATTTACTTATTACTTAAGATGCTTAAAGTGAATTAGTGTTGAAGGAATAGAATTAGAAAAGACAAAAAGTTCTGAGAAAGTAAAAAATATTTTAAAATTTTAGATAATTGTGAAGATAAATTTCTTCAAATATATATTTATGCAAAACGTTGGTAAATTTTTGTCTATTTCGGTTCACAAAAATCGAGATTTAAAAATAGGTACTCTCAAGACTTTGATGAAAATAGCCGAGTTAACAGAAGAAGATTTTTAGACACAATGAATAAAGCGATACTTTTGACGAGCTGAGTCTTCGACTTGCTTCCCGTCTGAAAGTAAGACGCATAGTTCACTCAATATTAAGGGTATATGCCCTAAAGGATTCCCTTCGGTCTCGAAGCGGTATCCTTTAGGATAAACGCCGCAACTAGTCCTTTAGGGCAACCGCAATCGCATTTTTCTATAGTGCAACAAAGATAAAATAGAAAATAAAATTACAGCTAATTTTCGTATTTGTGACAATCAAGTTCATTATCTTTATGTTTTATGTATAGCCCAAAATATCGGCTATACTTTACTGATTTAATTAAAGATATAAATTTGCTAAAATCTAAAATAAACATTGTTTACACAATACTTTACTATTAAATTTCAAGTATATTTTATGACTTATTTAAGATACATCTTTACAAGCTTTTAAAAAGATGATGCTCTTAAATTAGCTACCCTTCCGTGCCAATAGCTTATAATTCCAATTAATTTACCGATCCCCTGTTGTGGCTTAAATAAGATTAGTCTTAAAGTATTTAGAGACATTCTAATATTAGTCAAAATAAACAATGGTAAGTTGCTATATTTTTCCATGTGAATTAAATAACTATGAGTTATATGTTGGTATTTTTGTTTGATATTACGATTAGTAATAGAAGAAGTATCATGTATCACTTTGATCAAATGGGTTACCGCAATTTGATGCCCTTGTTGACCATAGCGAAGGCAGAAATCTAAATCTTCATAATATAAAAAGTAACGAGGATCGAAGTTAGGACACACCTCAAAATTAGCTAGATTAATTAATAAACTACAGCCGCTTACCCAATCAGTTTTGAGATAATTATCTGTAATATCTTCAGGTAATAAAGTGATAACCGATAAACTACCCGTTCCTGGAGTAAAATTTCCTCCCGCCGAGGTTATTTCGCCTTGAGCATTACAAACAATTGTACCTAAAATTGAGAGCTGAGGGTAAAGTTCAAACAAAGCGATCGCCAATTTGAGGGGAGACATTGTACTGTCAAGCTGATCTGAATCAAAATATGTATCTGGATTAATCAACCAAATAATTGCTTTCTGGTCACGCTCTGCGATCCAATTTAAACCAAGATTACACGCCTTACCAAAACCCAAATTTGATTCAGTTTCGATAATTTTAATTAAGTCATTTTCTAAACTAAATATTTGCTTATCTTGAGCAGAGTTATTGACAATCACTACCTGATAATCTTGCCAGTTGTTCTGCTCCAGAGATTGGATTAAACGCATCACTAAATCACTGGAATTGTAGTTGACAATCAATAAATACAAACTTTTCTGGCAAAGATAGTTTAAGTCAGTCAACATAAAATTGAGGAGATATAAAATCAAATAAATAGTAAATTAAAATCTGGTGGAAAATTAAGATCTACAGCAACAATTATGAATTACGATTGCAACCTTAGACTATTATTAATCAAACTAGTATAAGTTAATTAACGAATAACTCTAGTTTTGGTATCATTAACCCAATCTGGGAGGGTTGTGAGATGGCAAAAAAAGTTTTGGTAATTGGCGGCTGCGGCAGAATTGGCAACAGCGTTGCTCAAGACATCATTAGCCATAACGATGCAGAAGTTACTATCACCTCCCGTCAACCTCGCTCCCCGCAAGCTCCTTTCAAGTTTCTTGCTTTGGATTTAAACGATCTCCAGCAGCTACATCAGGCGATCGCCGAGCAAGATCTAATAATACACTGTGCAGGACCATTTCATCATCGAGACGGGAGGGTATTGGCAACCTGTATTAATCTAGGGATAAATTACCTTGACGTTAGCGATCATCGTTCATTTTATCAACGAGTAATCAAATATCAAGATCAAGCGATCGCTCAAGGCGTAACAGCTATTTTAAACACAGGGATATTTCCTGGTATTTCTAACAGTATGGTTAAGCAGGGAATAGAACAGTTTGATCTTCCCCAAAAAATTCATCTCAGCTATGTAGTGGCTGGTTCAGGCGGTGCAGGATTAACCGTGATGCGGACGACCTTTCTCGGCTTAAGAAACAAATTTGCCGCTTGGATCGAGGGAAAATGGCAGGATATATTACCTTATACGGAACGAGAAGTAATTGAATTTCCTTCACCTTATGGTAAAACTGGAGTTTATTGGTTTGATGTGCCTGAAACTTTCACCTTTGCTAATTCTTTTCCTGTAGACACTGTCATTACTAAGTTTGGCTCAATTCCCGACTGGTATAATCATCTCACCTGGATTACCGCTCATGTTTTTCCTGAAGCTTGGGTAACTAGTCCCAAGGGGATCGAATTTTTCTCTCAAGTAAGTTATGCCATGACCAAAGTTACTGATCGCTTTAGTGGCACGGGAGTAGCGATGCGAGCTGAAATTACAGGCATTAATGCAGAGGAACCTCATATTTATTGTAGTACAATATTACATCGAGATACGGCGATCGCCGCAGGGGCAGGTACAGGAGCGATCGCGCAATTAGTACTAGAAGGTAAGTTGAAACAGCCAGGAATCTATCCTGTAGAGCAAGCGTTATCAACTGAGTTGTTTCTAAAAATTATGGGTGATCGGCAGTTCGAGATTGAAATTGAGATGAATAAAAATGCCTAATTTATTAGAAATATTCTTGTAGAACACTTTATATTGTTTAGTCCAAAAATCATTTTTTAGATAAATATTGTCTAGAGTTTCTTGACATAAATTTACTAAAAAACCCTGCTATTACACAGGGCTAAATAATTGAATTATTAGATTTTCAATCTAATTCTAGTTTGAATTAGCCGATAATTTCTTTCGCTTTTGCCACCACATTATCAATGCTAAAACCAAATTTTTCCATCACAGTAGCACCAGGAGCAGAAGCACCAAAGCGTTCAATACTTACTGAACCGCCAGCACCAGTGTATTTCTGCCAGCCAAAGCTAGTTCCCGCTTCCACAGAAAGACGTTTAGTCGCAACCGAAGGTAGCACAGATTCTCGATAGGCTTCGTCTTGCTCCTCAAACAATTCCCAAGATGGCATCGACACTACCCGCACTTTTTTGCCTTCAGCAATTAGTTTTTCTGCCGCACCAACACAAAGTTGAACTTCACTACCTGTACCAATCAAAATTAGGTCAAGTTCTTCAGGTGCAAAACCACAGGAGAGTACATAAGCACCTTTAGTCGCTTTTTCGATTGAGCTTCCAGCTAGGTTAGGAACACCTTGACGGGAGAATGCCATCAACGTTGGTTTGTTTTGTTTGGCATATTCG
>JBCDEP010000244.1:0-6051 GCA_039179675.1 Cyanobacteria bacterium P01_G01_bin.67 | reverse complement strand
TTTCCTGAAGCATTAGAGGCATTTCGTACAGCTATGTCTTATCGTTTTGTATCATGGCTCAATTCAAAACTGTGACGTATTTATAGCTTATAAAGCTAGCTTAGGGTTTATTTGGGCTTGATTTTTGTTTAAGTACCGTTAGTCATAATCTTGACAAATATCTGAGTTCAAGAACATCATTGATTCGAGACTTAGCTTATTCCAAAGTAGATTGAGGCAATATATCTTGAATGGGGATGCTTTACAAATTGGGCAATTCTACTATTAGAGATAATTTTTGGTTGTGATGATGGGCGGAAATAGTCCCCCCTAGATATTCCACCTGTTTTTTGACTAAAGCCAGTCCCAATCCAGTTCCTCCATGTTGCCAAGGATCTTGTCGAGGAATACGATAAAAATTATCAAAAATACGCTCTAATTCAAGATTGCTAATTATAATTCCAGAATTAGCTATGATTAGCTTTAGTGTTTGAGCATTTGTTTCAATATTTACTTGAATGCTTTCCCCTTCAGGAGTGTACTTGCAAGCATTATTGAGTAGCTCGGTCAAAATACGTTCGAGAATATCAGGATTAGTTTCAATTCGAGGTAAATCCGATGGTAGATCGATTCTTAGCTGCTGCTGCTGCTGCTGTTTTGCTCGATGGGTAAATAGCTGAACAATATAAGAAATCAACCAATTAAGATCTACTAGTTCGACTTTTGCTGGTTCGTTGCGGGCATCTAAATGAACCAATTCCAGGAGATCGTTAACGAGCTTGACGAATGGCGATCGCACATTGGGAAGCTACTTGCTGCATCAAGCGAATCTCTAAATCTGTAAAAATATCTTCTGGAGGTCTAAGTCCCCATAGATTGCCAATAATTTCACCCTCATCAAAAATCGGACAGGCAAGGCGAGTAACCTGAATTCCTTGGGGATTGAATTGAGGAGTCTTTTCAACTAATTGAATCGGGTTTTTCTGCAAAAGTTGTTGGTAAAGTTCGGGATAATCCTTAATTTCACGGCTAATTCCCTCAGAAAGAGGCAGGCTAAGACTATGTTCGTATTTGAATCGTTGCAGTTACTTGCTCTGAGTCGTAAAGCTCAATTTGGCAACTTCTCAGATTGAGGACTTCTGCTAGTTGTTGAGTTGCGGTGGCTAATATATGCAATATATGCTTTTCATCTAGACTATCCCGCAGTTTGTCTGTAACACGACGCAATAAGGCTTCAAACTCCAAAGCCTGTTGCTGTTCCTGATTTCGTCGATCTAAATCCTGGCGCATTTGACGTAGCTTGAGATGGGTTTGAATGCGGACTAACACCTCTTCTTGTTCGCTCGGTTTGGTAATATAATCTACTCCTCCTAACTTAAATCCCTGCACTTTATTAACTTTTTCCGAAAGAGCAGTTAAGAAAATAATGGGAATATCTTTCGTCCCTGCTTCGGCTTTCAGGCGACGACAAGTTTCAAAGCCATCAATATCAGGCATCAACACATCCAATAAAATCAAATCTGGAGATTTAGATTTAGCAATCTGTAAACCAGTTTCACCATCTTCTGCTAGTAAAATTCGATAACCTTTGTCTTCTAAATAAGAAAACAACATCAATAAGTTATCGGGTGCATCGTCTACAATCAAAATCGCCTTCGATTTAGTATTTGATAAGCTTTCAGTCATAAACCATAAAAATGGCGATCGCACATAAATAAGTAGTCAAATCAAAAATGAATTTTGATGAGTATATGTCGGATTTTCTTAATATTTTAGTAAGCATTGTGTCTAGTTATAGAAAAGTACACACAAATAGATGAAACAACAGAAAATTTTAAATAATCAAAAATATAAAGCAATGTGGTGTTGGTTTTCTGTCAGTAGTGCTTACAAGATCGCGATCTCTATAGGGGAATCTGGTCTCAGTTTTGTAAAATGCGCTCGGTCTATGAACCAGGCAAAAGTTATTTTTTCGGGATGCGGAGTTAAGAATTTGCCATTAATTGGACTGAAACACTTATAATTGTTGACTATCTAGCAATATTCAAGTAGAAAATTTCAACCAGTGCAGCAAGTTATTCAGTACAGTTTATTTGATGACAATTTACTAGTTGGTCACTATAAAAATCATAATTATTTTATTGGAGATTGTTTAAGCTTTATCGATCTTTTTGCCGGTATTGGTGGTATTAGAGTTGCTTTTGAAGCGATAGGAGCTAAATGTATTTTTTCTTCTGAATGGGATAAATACGCGCGCCAAACTTATGAAGCTAATTTTAAGGAAGCTCCCTACGGAGATATTACTAAAATAAATATTCAAGATATCCCTAAATTTGATATTTTGTGTGCAGGCTTCCCTTGTCAACCGTTTAGTTCTATTGGCAAACGAGAAGGATTCCAACATCAGACGCAAGGTACATTATTTTATGAAATAGTCAAAATACTAGATAACAAAAAACCGCTTGCTTTTTTACTAGAAAATGTTGAAGGTATAGTACATCACGATCGCGGTCAAACTTTAAAAGTGATATTAGAATCTTTAGAAAATTTGAATTCTGAAATATTTTATCAAGTTTTAGATGCGGCTAATTATGGAGTTCCTCAACATCGCAAACGAATTTATTTTGTTGGATTTAATCGTAACTATAGTAATAAAAAAATAGAATTTAATTTTCCACAAGAGAAAAAAGAAAAACCTAATATAGGAAAATTTGTTGAGACTCATCCAGAAGGTTATTGCATTTCCAAACATTTACAAAAAAGCTATTTGTTCAAAAAAGATGATAATAGACCGCAATTACTAGATAATAACAGTCAAGGCTGTGTAAAAACTTTAGTTTCCACCTATCATAAAATTCAGAGATTGACAGGTACTTTTGTTAAAGATGGAAATACTGGAATTAGGTTGCTTTCAGAAAATGAATGTAAAGCAATTATGGGATTCGAGCGCGACTTTATCATTCCAGTAAGTCGCACTCAAATGTATCGTCAATTTGGTAATTCCGTAGCTATTCCAGTGGTAAAAGCAATTGCAGAGGAAATAAAAAAAACTGTTTACACAATGAATATACGTATGAAAACTTAGTTTACAATTATTTTTAATAATTCTCTAATTGTAATGATATCGTCAATGGTACTGTAGTATTCTGAATTATTGAGTTTTGCTTTTTCTCTCAGAAAATTTTTAACTTCTTTTTCTATCATTTCATCAGGAACAACTACATAGTATTGAATTAGAATATCTTGTGATTTGAAATGTTCTTTTATGCCGTAGGCATCCCAAAGTTTCTGCTTCAGGCGATCGTGTCTAACAGTAGTAGTATTGTCATAAATTATTATTCTGCCATCCAAAAGCGTTATTTCTCCATCTGGACTAAATTGTTTTTGTTTCTTAGATGGGTAATTATATCTTGGTTCTTTTCTAAAATTATCGATCTTGTTTTCAGTAAGCAATTGTGACATTAACTTATTTAACTGTTGATTGAAAGAATGACCGCCAGAAGACTTAGCTGTATTGGACTCATTATCTTGCATTTTGATACACAAACCATCCCAATTACCAGTGACATAATAGTCGATAATTTTTGAATTTGGTAAATAATTCTGTCCTTACATTGATAAATTGCTAAATATTGACACAATCTACAACTTTATCTATGGCTACTTATACGCTGTTGCTATTTCTTATAAAAGTAGCTTTATTAATATCAATCAGCCAGATATCGCTTAAGTAATTGTTTTAGTTTTTTCAACCGACAATTTTCCACCAAAGGGCGTATTTCTTGGATAAAAGGAATTAAATTAGGTCGATCGCTTTGCCAACGATCAATTTGAGATAATACTTCTCTAATTTCTCCTTCCATTGCTAATTCTAGGAGGCGGTTTAACTCTTCTGTGGTGGGAATAGCGATCGCTTTTAAGTTACGATCGGCTTCAGTTTTATTCCCATTATTTGAACTAAGAAGTGGTTGTGCAGTTAATCCAGATACTTCTGTAGTATCTTGAGTTATCCATTTTAAGTGGAGATGTTGCTCTAATAATCTTAAGAGTTGGGCGAAATTCAAAGGTTTTGCCAGAAAAGCATTTGCCCCTGCTAAATAGCACTGGGATTCATCCGCAGGGAGAGTACTGGCAGAAACGATAATAATCGGTAAATCTTGCCAGGCTGCTTCTTGTCGGAGTAGATTAGTTACTGCCAAACCGTCGAGTTCGGGCATGACTAAATCTAGGATCACTAAGTCGGGGTTGTGTTCTTTAATTTTAGCGATGTCTCCGACTAGCTTCGCAATCGCATCTTCTCCAGAACTGGCTTCAATAATATTAAAATTTAAAGGAGTCAGAAAATTAACCAAAACTTCCCGATTACTTTCTAGATCGTCTACGACTAAGATGCTGCGTCTTTCCCCTTCGTAGCCTGTAATTTCGAGGTGATAGTTGTTGCTGACAACGGACTCTTGAGAAGATTCTACATGAGGGAAATCGATGTCGAACCAAAACTCACTTCCTTCCTCCAAGGTACTCTGCACCTGAATTTCGCTATCCATTTGCTGGGCAATACTTTGGCTGATGCTTAAACCGAGTCCCGTTCCCTCTTGGGAAGAGCGATCGCAGTCTAGTTGCTGAAAGGGTAAAAAGATTTCTGTCAGTCGATCTTGGGGAATACCAATCCCTGTATCAGCAATGTGAAAGCGGACTTTGTCAGCATTATCTGGTTCATCTCCATCAAAATCGCGAACATAGCCGACACTAAAAGAGATTTTTCCATTTGGCGTAAATTTAACCGCATTACTGAGTAGATTTAGTAACAGTTGGCGCAGGCGAGTCTCATCACCTCTTACCACCGCAGGTAAATCTGAGAGGATTAGATGCTCTAATTCAATGCCTTTTTGCTGACAACGAATCTGAATCATTGCATTTAAATTATCTAAGAAGGAGGAGAGCATAAAGTCAGTAAACTCTAGATTGAGTTTTCCCGCTTCAATTTTGGCAATGTAGAGAATATCGTTAATTAGGGTAAGTAAATGTTGACCCGAACGCTGAATTACTTCAACTCCCCGATGTTGTTTGGCAGTGAAATCTGTCTCTCGACGCAGAATTTGAGCAAAACCTAAAATAGCGTTTAAAGGAGTCCGTAATTCATGGCTAGTATGGGCAATAAAGGCACTTTTCGCCTGGTTAGCAGTTTCCGCAGCTTCTTTCGCTTGCTGTAGTTGCAAAGATTGGTTTTGCAGTTGGGCGAATAAATCGACCTGAGCGATAGAAATACCTAGCTGAATGCTAGTTTGGGTTAGTAGACGCATTTCTCCTTCTTTCCACTGACGAGGTTCTTGGTTTTGATATGCCGTCAATAATCCCCACAGTCGATCTTTTTGAAAAATAGGAGCAATGCAAAAAGTCTTGATCTGCAATTGTTCGTACATGACGCGATGGCATTTGGTAAATTTTGCCTCGTCTATATTCTCAATCGCTAAAGTTTGATTATCTTTAAATCTGCCTCCTTGAGTTTCTTGCAAGCAGGTATCTTGCCAAACATCTTCTAGTTGCAGGTCGCTAATGGAAGCTAAGCTATTTACTACCGATTCGGCAACAAACTGACCGCCCCAATCAGAATCAAATTGATAAAGAGCAACACGATCGCATTCTAGAGTTTCGCGGATATTTTCCGTTGTTACCTGAAATATTTCGTTTAAATCTAAGGTTTCGCGGATTTTCTCGACGACATTAAAAATAGCTCTTTCTCTAGCTGCGCTGGCTCTCAATTCTGCTTCGGTTTTTTTTTGTTGGCTGATATCTGTAGAGATACCACAGAGGGCGTAAACTTCTCCTTCATCATCAATTAGGGGTGCTTTAATCGAAATATAGGTGCGTAAACTGCCATCGGGAAGATTTACTGATTCTTCAAAGTTTAAAACGGACTTGCTGGTTAATACTTGGTGAACCTATCCCACTAATAATATTCTGTTAATCCAGATATGAATCGTAGCTAAAGCCAAAAAACCATCAAAGATACAAGATTGACGTTCCCAGCGAACCACAAGACGACGATATTTACGTTGATACCATGCGAAACAT
>JBCDEP010000028.1:0-50692 GCA_039179675.1 Cyanobacteria bacterium P01_G01_bin.67 | reverse complement strand
TTTCGATAATAAGTATGATTTGGCGATGACTATCATACAAGGGATGAAGCATCGTAGTGCCCTAGGTGATTACTGCTTGGAGCGTTTTATATTTAATTCCACCTAGCTACTTAGTAAGAGACAAGACTACATCCGCCTGATATGCGCCAGCTTCTGAGAGAATCGCAGGATCGCTACCTTGTCCGTGGATAATGGTTGCTTTTAATTTCCTTGATAAAGTTTTGGCTTCGTCTAAATCTGCGTTAATAATTGTAGTGTAATAATTTTTGCTGGAAAATTGTTTGGCTAAGAAATAAGCTAATTTACTTCCACCAATTAAAATAATTTTCATGGTTTTTATCTTAATAATTTAGCTAGGAAGGTTAGCTAGAAAAGCATCAGCAGAAAGTTGAGTTGGACTTATAGTGGCAATGCCAAAATCACGATAAATTTTTTCTCTAGCAGGATCAAAAACTCGTGCTAAAACCGTCCCAATTTGAAAAACGCTTTTGGCTACCTGTGCCACCATCAAATTGATATTATCTTTGTTCGTAACTGCCAGCAAACAATCTGCTTGATCGGCTTTAGCTTTACGGAGGATTTCGATTTCTGATGCATCACCAGTAATTTGAAACCCACTAAAGTCACTGCTTAGATTATTAAACGAGCTCTCTTGAGAATCGATTACCACCACGCTATTACCTTGACTGCTGAGACGAGAAGCCAGAATAGCCCCCAAACGCCCACAACCCACCACGACTATGTATTTTGATGCCATTAATAAATTATTGGACGAATAAAACTACAACTTTAGTTGGATTAATTTCCCAAAGATATCACTGAAGAAACTGAAACAAATCAACTAGAAGATATAGATTTGATTGGTGGCAATATTACGATTATTCTATTGATGACTGGTCTCAACATCATATTTTAAAGCTGCATCATCTTTATTTGCTTTCTGAAAATGATCGAAACAAGAACAAAAATTGTTAAAAAAATATTGAATTTGGTACTCTTATCTGTTTTGACACTTTTTTATAGCTGGCTGTTATAAGATTATCTAGTTAATGCTCAGATTCAACCAAAAACCGAACATGGGGTAAATTTCAAACGGCATTTCGATAAGTTAGCCATCAATGGTTCAATTATTATTTTTAGCCAATAACCCCGAGAAATCCAGAGCAAAAGAAGTTAGTTAATACTCGACCTTTGGCGGAGTTTTGGCAAATAAGTTTCTTCTTCAAATTTTTATTTGGTATTAGATTGAGACAAGTTCAGAAGATTAGATGTGCCTCATAAATACTTCTTACAATGGTTTTAGATCTTTCATGCATATTTGGTTCTGAAATAACCTAAGTTTTTTATACTAAATTAGAAAAAGGAATACAATAGATAACTTGTAGTCGCCCACCTTACTTTAAATTATTTATTGTGTCTGTCGCAAACATTTATCGATTTGGTATTAGATTGTAGCAGTTTTATGCGATACGGAGAACCTAACCGTACCTTCTTTTCGTTAAACAGTCTCTTTGTCTCTGGTTAATTGTGGTATCAATCAATTTCCACTGTTGGCGAGAAATTTTGCGCGAACGCCATATTACTTGGGGAGTAGCGGAAGTATAGCAATAAGTGATTGAAAAACGCTCTTTTCTGGTTGGTGGCTGCGCGCGATGGAAAACATTGCTGGTATCGGTGATTACTACGCTTCCTTTCTTAGCAATACAGCTTTGCCAACTTTCTTTTGGGACAGCTTCCAGCATTTCTTGATCGGATAAAAATCCTAAATTATAGTAGTTTAAAGTTTTTATTGCTTCAGTTGTTGTCTGACGAGGAATATATTCGTAAGGACCTCCACCAGGAGCAACATCATTTAAATAGATTATTATTTTTATGATACGACGATCTTCCCAGTCTATATGCCATCTTCTGACGCCTGAATATTTGCCATCGGCAATACTTCTTCGCATGGCAAAGCCTTGATAAAGTATTGGCAAACCAATATAGTTTTCAATAATATCCAGTAATTTGGGTTCTAATGCCCACAATAATATCTCAGGAAATTCTCTTAAATCTGCTTTTCCAGAACCTACTTCGCAATTTTCTGTTTGATTCGCTACTTCAGCATCAGTACAAAGATTGTTAGCCAAAGAAAATGCTCTTTTCATCATTGCATCTGTTGAAGGGAAGTCAAGCTTTTCTATTGGTATGATGCATGTACCTTCGTTTCTTAATGTATCGACAATCAAACTGCTTTGGTGATCAATTTGAGGGAGAAACTGAGAATGATATTCCAGCGCTTTTTGATATGCCTGTTCTTTCATCGCATGAAAGGCAGGTATTTTGTAAAGTTCTCGTTTCAATTTGTGAGGTATGTTTTTAACCCTTTTCAATAGCATGTGATTGTCTGATAGCAAGTATTTCTAATAAACCAAATAGTGGAAATTTCAGAATTAAATATAATGAGTTTAATTTAAACGGATTTATTTAAAGCAATAAATTAGACCAAGGTAATTGTACAAGACTGATTGAGGTTATTGAACAAACTTTAAAAATTTATTAATGAGTTTATAACTCTAAATCAGTTTATTTTGTTGCTTGTTGGCATCTTCATAAAAAGTTTGTTAGCTATTACATGTATATAGTACTAATACTGGAAATTAATTCAGGGACTACTTCACAGTCATAATACCACAGGTCATACCAAAGTAACTCAGTTGCATTTTGAGTATTTCTATCACGGACTTATAAATTAATATTAATCATTGATAATCGTTGCTAATGTTGACTTTCTCAAGTCCTTGGACAATATGTTTGTAAAAACATAATTTGATTTTGCTTAATCTAAATTAAAGATATTTTATTGGCTTTAAATTTTGATCGCATGATGTAATTGAATCGCTCTATATAATCAGTTTTTTCTGTTTCCTTCCTTCCTGCTTGATGAAGTTTAGCAAGAATTGCAGATTCTGAAGCTGGGATATAATCGCTGTGAGAGACATGAAAATTGTCGATCAGCATTATATTCGGGATATTCGGGGGCAGTCATCTATTTTCTGGATAATGCTCTAGTGTGATTACACTTCTTTTCCAATCAGTCGATCACCGAATCGGGCGAGAAGCCTCGCCGTTCTCCGGCGACAAAGGACTTGTCCGCATGTAGGAATAGCCCATCAGGGTATTGAAACGAAGTACTCATATGTGATGTATTTGTATGTATGAAACAAGTCCTGACGATAGTTTGCAAGCTCAACCCCTCTCAAGAAGTAGTGAAAAAAATTGATACTATTCTTGAAATGTTTGCTGCTGCTTGCAACTATGCTAATCAGAAAGTTAAGTCCGCTATAACTAGTAAAACTACGATTCAATCTTTGGTCTATCAGACCATTAGAGAGAAATACAGTTTGTCGGCTAACTTGGCTGTTAGGGCTTTACGCGAGAGTTGGTGCTAACCGCAAAACTGCCAAAAAAAACCAGAAGCCAGTTAAAGCATTCAAGCCAACATCAGCTGATCATGATGCTCGTATCTTTACTTTCCGCGAAAAAGACTGGTCTGTTAGTCTGACTTTGATAGGTGGTAGAGAGCATATACTCATCGTTGCCAGCAACTATCAGATTGAGAAATTCAAAGGCAGCAAGCCAACATCGGCACAACTTTATAAGCACAAAGATGGCAAATACTATATTCATATTCAAGTTATCGCAAACAATCTTCTTCAGCAGCCTAACCTAAGCTTTTTAACTCAGCTTTTAGTTTCTAGTTCAATAACTTTATGTCATTCCCTAGTGATGAGGTTAAAAACTCAAGCTTTATGTTAAGCAATATTACGATAATGACGTCAAGACAGCATGCTGTCTTGACAGAACTGAACTTGCTCGCTAAATTTATTTATATACCCGGGTAATTATTAAACTTAAGTGATATGCAAAGCAAGCAGAAAATAACTTTATATATACCTCCAGAGTTGCATAGGAAATTAAAAATCAAGGCGGCAGTAGATGTAGAGTCAATGTCTGCACTGGTAGAAAAGGCAATTTCTTTTTATATGCAGTTTCCCGATAAGGTAGATGAGATAAGATCTTCCGTGGAGGGCAAGACTTATCAGATACACTCATGCCCTGAATGCGATTCGCCCATGTTAATGAGACACGGAACGATGGTATCTTTGAGTAGCCAAAACAGAGGAGTAGAAGATGATATTCCTTTGGAAATATTGGAACCAGTTAGTTCCAAAGGAGGTAAGTCAATAGAAGAATCTAGTAAATTTCCTGTCTGTAGGTGAAGCAGTAGGTCTTATCAGCGAAGTCTAACATGTAGTGATTTAAAGGGTTTAGCAGGGTCGAAAATCATGAAAGAAGAGCTAAATATATTAGTGCAGGCTCAGTATCCGTTAATTTATTTAATTACTCCAGAAGAGGAGCGTGCGGAGCATGCGATCGCCAAAATTGCTAAGGACAATGCTGATTACAAGCGTATATTTGTATGGACTGTCACTAGGGGGATGGTTGAGTATGGTCAGCCTCGTCAAGGTACCCAACATAATACTGTATCTCCTGAAGCAGCTATTGAGTGGACTATTAGGCAGAAGGACAGTGGAATCTATATTTTTAAGGATTTACATCCCTTTATTGAAGGTCCTGTAATTACGAGGTGGTTGAGAGATGCGATCGCTTCTTTTAAGGGTTCTGACAAGTTAATTATATTGATGTCTCCACTGCAGACAGTTCCTATTGAGCTGGAGAAAGAGGTGGTGGTACTAGATTATCCTCTACCAAATTTAACTGAGCTTAACCAAGTGCTTTCAGACCGCCTGGCGAAAAGTCGCAACAGTCGCTTGGATACTGAAACCAGGGAAAAGCTGCTCAAGGCAGCACTTGGGTTAACTAAGGATGAAGCTGAAAAGGTTTATCGCAAAGCTCAGGTCAAGGCAGGCAAACTTACAGAGAGTGAAGTTGAAATTGTCCTGTCTGAGAAAAAACAGCTGATACGTCGCAACGGGATTTTGGAATATATCGAGGAAGATGAAACTATTGATTCTGTCGGGGGGTTAGAGGAACTCAAGCGATGGTTGAAGCAGCGTTCCAATGCTTTTACTGAAAGGGCTAGAGAATACGGATTACCTCAACCAAAAGGGATGTTAATTTTAGGTATTCCTGGATGTGGGAAATCTATGATAGCCAAAACTACCTCTCGCCTGTGGGGATTACCCTTACTTCGTTTGGATATGGGTCGAGTATACGATGGTTCAACCGTAGGTCGTTCTGAAGCCAATTTACGGAGTGCCTTAAAAACCGCTGAATCGATATCTCCTGCTATTCTTTTCATTGATGAACTTGATAAAGCCTTTGCTGGTGGGGGTGGCTCTGGTGATTCTGATGGTGGGACTTCTGGTCGCATATTTGGTTCTTTTTTGACCTGGATGCAAGAGAAAAAGTCTCCAGTATTTGTAATGGCGACGGCTAACCGTGTTGAAAGACTACCAGGAGAATTTCTCCGCAAAGGCAGGTTTGATGAGATATTTTTTGTGGATTTACCTAGTTCTACAGAAAGAAAAGATATTTTTAGAATTCACCTAGAAAAAAGACGTTCTGAGATCAGCCGCTTCGATCTTGAACAGTTAACTAAGGTGTCAGATGGCTTTTCTGGGGCAGAGATAGAGCAAGCAATCATCGCTGCAATGTATGATGCTTTTGCTCAAGACAGGGAGTTTACGCAGTTGGATATCATTGCTGCAATTAAAGCTACCCTACCTTTGTCTCGGACTATGACTGAGCAGGTAACAGCCTTGAGAGATTGGGCTGGGCAAAGAGCCAGACCTGCATCAGCCTCCGTTGCTGAATATCAGCGACTGGAGTTTTAACAGGCTTTCTTCTGCATTTTATTAAGACTTGCAGGAGCGGAGGCTAGCAAATGCTAGCAGTTTAGTAAAATAATCTATCGGTTGATACGAACCAAAAGATTATTGATTTTAAAGTTGTTGTTTACTTCTCTTCTACTGGAGGAAATCCTATGTCTCACTTTAGCACTTTACGCACTAAAATTAGCGATTCTGAAATTCTAGTAAGTTCTCTTCGCGACCTTGGCATCAACGTTCAAACTAATGCTGACGTTCGCGGTTACAACGGTCAAAGACTTCGTGCTGACATCGTTGCAACTTTGGAAGGAGAATATGATTTAGGTTGGTCAGAAAATAGTGATGGTACTTTTGACTTAATCGCTGATCTTTGGGGTGTAGCTAAAAAGCACAATCAGACTGAGCTAATCAACTCAATCAACCAAAAATACGCTGTCAACAAAACTTTGTCTGAAGTTAAGCAGCGTGGTCTACAGAATGCCAACGTTAAACTAGTTCTTCAGTAACAAGAATTTTACTTTAAGTTAAAAGCGCGTTCCCAAGCCCAGGGTTGACATATATGTTACTATGTCAGCCCTTTTTTGATGATTTGGTAAAATTAACCAGCAGTAAGAAAAAGCTGATTAATTAATCCAGATACTAAAGTTAAAACTATCGAACCCAAAACTGCTGGAAAAAAACCAGCTACGGTTAGACCAGGGGTTAGGTAGCCAACCAATCCTAAAGCGATCGCATTTACTACTAAAAGAAATAGCCCTAGAGTCAAAATTGTAAGGGGAAGGGTAAATAAAACTAAGATTGGTTTAACTATAGCATTGACTAAACCTAAAACTGCTGCACCGACTATAGCAGAGGAAAAGCTCCCCACGACAAAACCTGGAACGATAAAAGCAGTCACAATTAAAGAAACAGCCGTTGCCAACCAAGTCAAGATAAACTGCAACATTTTTTGCTCCCCGAAGTATAGATGTTCTGTTTCAATATTAATATTTCTGTTCAATCCATTTCCATTACTACAGATTCGGTATTCTCGACCATTTAGGTAAAGAAAACCAAAAATAAGACGAATTTAGCTGGTTAAAAATCTTATCATCCCTGGTCATTGCCTGAGAGCGATAAATTTAGTTGACTGTTACCGAAATATAGTGTTACTACATCGCTAGAATTAGGGCTGAGTGGAAAATGAAAAAAAATATTGAGGCGGCGATATCTGCGGTAACTGTATATACGAATCTGGCTTTAGTTATTCGTAAAACTACCATTTCATTAACAGGAGAAGAGAAAGAAATAATACTCTCGCAACTTCCTGTAACTTTGTTGCCAGAATCAGTGAGAGTGACAGGAAAAGGAACATCACCAGTAAGTATTTCAGGAATAAGAGTTAAAAGCATTTTTACTCCCGAAGTCTCAATCGCACGTGTCGCCGAACTAGAGCATCAGATTAAAACTCTAAAAACACAGAAAGCAGCTTTAAATAATCGCTCGCAATCGCAGAAATTACAGCTAAACTTTGTCGAACAGTTGAGTGAGAAATCACAAACTCACTATGCACTAAATCTCGCTAAACAGCAGATCGATATAGCACAAGCCCAGGAATTATTAGACTTCATGGGGGATAAGTATCTTGAGTACAGCGATCACCTTAGTGAACTAGGACAGCAACAACAAGATATTGATAATCAAATAACGGCTTTAGAAAAGCAAAAGCAAAAGTTACAGATTTCTAGAAATAAAGAGTATTTAGACCTAATTGTTTTCATTGAAACTGCCGCAGCAGGAGAATTTGAGCTGGAAATTTTTTATCTAGTAAGTAGAGCTGGCTGGACTCCACTCTACGATTTGCAGGTAAATACCAGCAAGAAACAATTAAATCTAACTTATCTCGCCGAAGTCAGGCAAAATACTGGCGAAGATTGGCACAACGTTCCTCTTACACTTTCTACTGCCAAACCTGGATTAGGTACCTTACCTCCTAAACTTGAACCTTGGTATATTAACGTTGACGCTCCTGTGGCTGGCTCAGCAAATCTTTTAGCTAAAGCTGTCAATGAGAGTGTGAGTTCGCCCCAAAGGCGGAGAAGGTCTTCAAGAGCCTCTGACAATCAGCTTCCCGCCGCTGAACCGCCTAGTATAGAAGCCGAAGTAGTTGCCGCAACAGCCTCTAGAATGGGTAGCGTCGTTACTTTTGAAGTTGGTAATGGCGGAGATATACCCAGCGATAACACACCCCATAAAGTCAATATCTTTCGAGATCGCTTTCCTATCAATTTAGAATATGTTGCTATGCCTCGTTTGGTAAGTTTTACTTATCTACAGGCTACTGTTACCAATCCTGCTACTGGGGTAACTTTGTTACCTGGGAAAGCTAACATTCTTAGGGAACAAACTTTTGTGGGAACAAGTACTTTAGAAAATGTGGCACCCGCTCAAGATTTCACTTTAAACCTCGGAATCGATGAGGCTTGGAAAATCGACAGGAATTTAGTTCAGCGTCAGGTAGATAAAAAACTGATAGGCAGCTACAAGCGTATTACCTATGCTTATCGTATTGTAGTTGACAATTTATTAGCTACAGAAGCCTCTCTCAAATTGACCGAACAATTGCCAGTTAGCCGAGACGAAAGAATTAAAGTTCGTCTAATTCAATCAGAACCAAAAATAAAGCTAGGAGAAATGGGAGTTTTGGAATGGATGGTAACTCTTACAGCAGGAGAGCAACAAACTATAGACTATCAATTTACCCTAGAATATCCACCAGAAATCAAAATCTCTGGTCTTGATATCTAAATTTTCATTATGAGAATAATTGTTATAGATATTTAATTTTTCCTGATTACTTCTAATTGGCATAATCGCTAGACTAAAACCAGAGGAGACAATTATTTTGTGAGATCTACACAGTAGGGAAAGATATTTGAGTATTCTTAATTCAATAGCGACGATGGAATTTTTATCCGATACAGTAATCCTCTCTCGCTTACAGTTTGCTTTGACGGCAATCTTTCATATGCTCTGGCCAGTTTTAACTACTGGAATGGCAATTTATCTGATTGTGGTCGAAGGATTGTGGCTCAAAACACGGAACCAGAATTATTATTATCATGCTCGTTTCTGGGCAAAACTATACGTACTTAATTTTGGGATTGGAGTTGCCTCGGGGCTACCAATGGAGTTTGAGTTTGGCACTAACTGGGCTCCTTTTTCACAGGCGGTAGGTGACTTTTTTGGTAGTGTTTTAGGTTTTGAAGCCTCAATGGCTTTTGCTCTAGAAGCGGGATTTTTGGGCATTATGCTGTTTGGTTGGGAACGTGTGCCTCCTGTAATGCATTACTTTGCCACAATTATGGTGGCGATTGGCGCCAATCTATCTATTTTTTGGATTTTAAGCGCTAATTCTTGGCTACAGACGCCTGCTGGTGGGGAGTTTATCGATGGTCATTTTGTAGTCGGTGATTATTTTCAGGCAATTTTTAACCCTTTCATGCTTAATAGCGTGCTACACATGTTTTTTGCCACTTTGGAAACTTCGCTATTTGTCATTGGTGGGATTAGTGCCTGGTATCTAATCAACAAGCGTTATCCCGAATTTTTTGCTCTTTCTTTTAAAATTGTTCTGGCGATCGCTATTGCCGTAACACCCTTGCAACTATACATCGGGCATTTAAGTGGGGAACAGGTATATCATTATCAACCAACAAAATTAGCCGCTATGGAGGCTCAATGGTCAACCATTCCCGCTGGAGAATCTCCCTCTTGGAGTATGCTCGCAATTCCTAATGACAAGGCGGAGCAAAATGACTGGGAAATTTCGATTCCTGGCTTGTTGAGCTACATTTTAGAGATTAAGCCTCAGTTATCTGAACCAGTGCAGGGCTTGAAAGAATATGCACCAGAAGATCGTCCTCATCAGATTGGATTAATATACTATGCCTTCCGAATCATGATTGTGATCGGTTTTCTTTTAGCGGGTTTGATGGCACTAACTCTGTTACAGTGGTTGCGGGGTAAACTGGCTGACGAAAGTATTGCTCAACAAAAGTGGCTACTAAGACTTTGGATATTTGCTGCCCCACTCGGCTACATAGCCGTTGAATGTGGCTGGATTGTTCGCTGTGTTGGCAGACAGCCCTGGACGGTTTATGGACAAATTCGCACTGTTGATGCTGCTTCTTCATTACCAGCTGGTAATGTTTTGACTTCACTTATTGCTTTTGCAGTTGTATATATTATCTTATTTGTGTTTGCCCTCTACTTTGGCAGCCGAATTATTCGTCGAGGACCAAATTTAGATTTGCCCGTGCCAGGAAAATCTGATGCTAATTTGAAAACCACTTCGGCAGAACACGTTCCCAATAGTCGTCCTGTAGAAGCTCAACAATAGCCACTTTAATCGCTTGAGTCTGCAGTGCTTGATGAGACTCAAATAGCATCTGTTGAAACAATTAATAAATTGAGCATTTTCCTATTCTTTAATTTCTAATCCCTTGTTGTTTACTGGTAATCTTTACAGTCATGGCAGCTTTAGAATCTTTTCTTCCGCAAGTTTGGTTTGCAGTTTTAGCCTTGTTTCTGTTTCTCTATGTCATGTTAGATGGCTTCGATTTAGGAGTGGGCATCTTATCAATTACCGCATCTAGCGAAGAGCGTCGGGGTATCCTAATGACCAGCTTAGGAAATATCTGGGATGCCAACGAAACCTGGTTGGTTTTAATGGGAGGAGCTTTATTTGGCGCATTTCCTCTGGCTTATGGCACGATACTTCAGGCTTTATATATCCCAATCATGATCATGATCTTTGGCTTGATTTTTCGAGCGGTGGCATTTGAGTTTCGCGAACATGCCAATACCAAATTTTTCTGGAATGTGGCATTTGGTGGCGGTAGTTTTTTAGCTGCTTTAGGACAAGGATTTGCCTTAGGAGCAATTTTACAGGGAATAGCTGTGGATAGTGCTGGTAATTTTACTGGTGGTACTTGGGATTGGCTGACCTTGCGATCGCTTTTAGTCGCGCTGACTTTGATCCAGGGTTATGTGTTAATCGGGTCAACTTATTTGATTTTAAAAACAGAGGGAGAGTTACAAACAACTCATAATTTGACTGCCAAAATCTCTGCCGTCACGACATTTATTGGAGCGGTATATCTAACGGTTACTACACCTATATTTTCTGAAAGCGCCAGAAGCAAACTATTTGATGCTCCCCTGGTTTATGTATTTGCTTTGATTCCTCTGTTGGGAGCTTTGCTAATTTTTTTACTGCTAAAAAGTCTTTATTCTAATCAGGAAAGACTGCCTTTTATTTGGACTTTGCTGTTATTTTTGCTATCTTTTATTGGTTTGGGGTTAGTGATCTTTCCTTATATTATTCCCCCTCAAATAACTATTTACCAAGCTGCGGCTAGTCCCAGCTCTTTAGTATTTATGATTGTATTTATTGGTTTCTTGATTCCCATAATGTTAGCTTATAATATATATAACTACATTGTTTTTCAGGGAAAAGTCATCAGTGAGGAATATTAATCCTAGACTAAATTTTGCACAGCTCTAATAAAATTTAGCTCGAATTGAGTAACATCCTTCTCTGCGAGCTATGCTCAATTATTTAATGTAGCTTACTAAAGCTTTTTCCAATGTCTTAATTAATTCATCTAAATCGCTACTTATCGCCGCAAAACATTCAGCGGGGGATGTTTCTGGTTGAAAGTTAATTAGTTTGATTTGCCCTTCCCCAATACCGATGATTACCACCTCTGCTGTGGCATCGTAACCATCAACAATCCCTAATATTTCTTGAATTCTACCTTTAGTATTTCTGTTTAATTTTTTCAGACTATCTGGTGAACAGGCGACAAAGTGCGGTGTTGGTTGTAAATCAATCCCCAAAACATCATTACTCTCTCCCCATTCTTGCTTCAATCCCCAAGCTAAGGCAGCAAGCTGATGTTCATAATCAGTAACAAAAAAATCTAGCTGCGAGCGCCATTTTTGTGCAGCTATTTCTGGTCGATTATCACCCAAATCAAACATATAACTATCATAATGTTCTGATGTTTTCTCCGCAGCTAATTATATAACCAGTAGGACTTAAAGTAATTAATAGCCACAATTCTTTCTATCATCTTTGGAGAACATGTCAAAGTCAAACATTTTTGTGGCTATTCCTCTACAAATCTTAGCTTAAGCTGTCAATAGCTAATAAAATACTCATGCTTAAACCTCTGACTAGCTGATTTATAATTTATACGTCACAGTCCATACGAGCAAAAGTAATCGCATCAAATCCAAAAGCAAGCATTAGCGGCATAGGAGATATCCAAAGACAGGTAGCAAAAAGTGCCACAAGACTAAAAATAGCTGCAGAAAACAGCCACCGCTGTTCATTGTTGCTCATTCCTTTCTCAGTCTTGATCAGCCGCATAACCTTTTGAGGAATAGGTTCAGGCATCACGCAGTTAGGAGGAAATGCCCAGTAGTGATTGTAGCGTTCCATAAACAAGTCTGTCCAACCATTGCGATCGCACCATTCTTGAATCCATTCGTCATGAAAATGTTGCATAAGGAAGATTTTTAAGTAACTAGTTTGCTAAAAAACAGTGCCTAATAAATGCTTAGATAAAAGCCAATTAATCTTTGGTCTATTTACACTAGCAAAATCATCAATTTTTTAAAATACTTATCTCCCCATACTTAACAAATTTTAAATGTATTTTGCGGCTAAAAAAACTCAATCAGCATAATTACTTATCCAGAGCTTAAGCTGTCTTAATATATCTTGATTATGATTTGTTTAGTCAATCAAATGAAATAGTTAATTGTTATTAGACAAATATTGAGAGGAGAGACGATATTGATTATTACCAAGTTAACTTAAGATATTTAAACTACAACGACGATAGCTGATCTAGTTAATGGTTGATATCTACTTGTTAGGTACTAACATCAAGCAATTTTGGCAGATTTATCTTTAGCTTTTAATAATTATTTCGCAACAAATAACTTGAAACATAAACTGACTTTAAGTTGCTTAATAAATGTCAAAGTTAGTCTCGGTGCAGATGAAATTTAACTTTACATCCCAGGAGTCGATTGGTAGCTCAGATATGTAGGCAAAATCAAATACAATACCAATTGTCGCGATCGCAGAACCTTCTTCTGAACTTAATAAACGATCATAAAAACCACCTCCATAACCAAGGCGATATCCTCGTCCGTCAGCAGCTACGGTAGGAACTAAAATTAAATCTGCATAAGCAGGAAGAATAACCGAGGCACTTGGTAGAGGTTCCTTAATACCGTATTGACCTGACTGTAAATTTTCCCCTGGTTGCCAAGAGTGCCAAACTAAGGATTTGCCGACGCAACGGGGGAACGCCCAGTTTTTATCCAGAGTAAAGATTGGAGTCAGATCTGCTTCCTGGCGAAAACTAAAATATGCCAGGATAGTTTTCGCTTCTTTAAATAGAACGCTAGATTGAAGGCGATCGCAAATTAAACTGCTCCTAGTCTGCCACTCTAGGGGAGAAAGCGACTGTCTTTGTTGTAAAATTTTGCGGCGTAACGAAGATTTACTAGACTCGGTCATGAATTGAGAAGAGGAGTTAAAGCTGCTTCATCATCTTCACATGAGAAATACCTGCCTCATCAAATCTATCGCCGACTATTTCAAATCCTAATTGCAGATACAACTGCGTGATATATGCTTGAGCATGAACCACTACCAAAGATGCTTGAGATTGGGAAATAGTTTTTATAGCAGTTTCCATTAACTTTTTACCAACACCTTGTTTTCTATACTCAGGTAAAACAGCTAGCCTCTCGATTTTGAATGTATCAGCATCAATTTCTCTAATTCTGGCAGTCCCAATCGCTTTTTCCTCTAAACAAGCAAGTAGATGAACTACAGTTTCATCCCAGCCATCAAATTCCAATTCCTCAGCTACGCCTTGTTCCTCTTGAAAGACTTTAGTTCTAATCTGACGAATGGCATCTTTTGCAGCTTGATATCTTACAGTCTTAATCTGTAATAAATTCATCATAAATTGAGATCGGTAACTAAAAAAGCCAAAGATGGAAAACTAAGATTAGTTTAGCAATCGAATTGAGAGCGAGCTGGATTTTTCCTGGATTACCAGTTTTCCCAGCTTTTTTCTATTTTTTACATAATTTTGAACCTGCAATTAGCAGATTATTTTAAACTGTCATGCTCGGTTAAGATTCTTTCTACTCTTGCTTCCTCGATCTTGACGGTTAACTTCTTGGCTTCATGAAGATCTCTTTGGGTTTTAGTGAGGCTGACGGTTGAACCAATGGAAAACGCCAAACCCATACCCATAAAACCTTTAATCCAGACATCAACAGGCAGGTATACAATCCCAATTGAAGTGGCAGAGATCGAAATGATAAAAGATAACCAGGTTTGAGTTACCCAAGCAGAACTATGATCTTGATTAATTACTTTTCTGGTCATCACCATAATTTTTTCTAATTAATATCAACTATAGTCGTTCTAATTAATTTCCTAATCCTCTCAGTTATCGTTTCGGAGGAATAGGGAATAGAGAACAGCATTTACAAGGCTCAACTTTAGAGCTTTATGCATCGGGTTTCTATTTAGTATGACTATACTTGATATCTTAAAGAAGATTATTTCTGGGAATTTCCAGGCAATGACAGTTGCTTTACTGGATCGAATTGTGACTGCTCTAAATCGAATAATGCCAATTATAGTGATCCTGTTTTGAGTTATGAAAATTAAATGGTTTTGCTAGGGAACTGGTTTTTTCCTCAGTGGTTTAGGATTGCTATCTAAATTTGTAATGTTATTCTTGCCCGTTACTCAAGCCCATTTCTAACCTTTGCCAATAATAATCGTCTTTCCGCTCTGGCGATCGCTTTATAGGTTTGAGTTACTGCTTCAGGTTCAACCGAAATAGTGCCCACTCCCCATTGAATTAGTCGATCAATTAAATCAGGATGTTCTACTGGTGCCTGACCGCAAATACAGCAGTCAATATTATGTTCCTGAGCTGTTGCGATTAACTTTGAGATTGCCTGATGCATGGCGGGGTGATTAGCATTTAAGCCACGATCGCTAAATTCTGACTGTTCTCGATTTACTCCTAGAAATAACTGAGTTAAGTCATTAGTCCCGATGGCAATACCCTGAACTCCTGCCGCAATATATTCAGGTAACAGCAAGATTACAGAAGGGACTTCTGCCATAATCCAAACTTGGAATGAGTTGATAGTCGTTAAACCAGCACTTTTAATTCGCTGGAAACAAAACTCAAACTCGGCAACACTGCGGACAAAAGGTAGAATGAGCTTTAGATTAGTCTGACCTTCGCTGGCGATGACTTTGAGAGCTTCTAATTCCAAATCAAATAAAGTAGAGTCGGTCAAATAGCTGTATGTGCCTCTATTGCCTAATACTGAATTAAGCAAATCTGAAGCATAGCGATCAAGAGAGCGATAGAATACGGGGCGAGGAGCAAATGCAGAGGTGAACTGACGTAAATAGTTGGTCAAGGTAGTCAAAAACTGACTTCGGAAAGAATCCTGCCATGTAGCTAGTGTCTGAGTGGCAAGTAAGTCGGCTAACATTAGCTCTGAGCGCAACAGACCAACGCCGTCTACTGGTAGATGAGATGCCAAAGCAATACTTTCAGGCTGGGAAAGATTAACCATTAACTTTGTGGCAATGGGATAACCAGGAGCCAGTAACCGCTGTAAAGGGTTGGGAGATGCTGATGCGGGGGATATAGTTGCGGGATAAACGCGACCATCATTGCCATTGAGGTAGACTCGATCTCCATGATGAAGAATTTTGGTGGCGTCCGCAACATCAACTAATGCTGGGATCTTTAATTCTCTGGCTACTATGGCGGCATGGCTAGTTTTCCCCCCCATTTCGGTAATAATTCCCCCTGTTTGCTTAATCAAAGATATATGTTGGGGTTCAATGATTTTCGTAACTAAAATTGAGCCAGGGGGTATTGATTGAACATGAGTGGCTAAATTTGGCGCGACTACCACCTCTGCTTGAACGATTCCTGGAGCAGCAGCAACTCCTGAGATCAATGGCGGCGTAGCTGAAAATAACTGCGTTTCATCAGTGGTGTTGGCGGTTGTCAACATCTCCGTAGACAGCTCATCATCAACCCAAGTGAAGTAAAAATCAGGCAAGGGGTTGGACGGTATCTCAAATGCGATCCAGGTTAGAAATTTGAGCTGCGGTTGTTGTTCGAGGATATCTTGCGTTAATTGAAACAATTGGACGATCGCCCTAGAGTCTAAGACATAATTTGAGGTCAGATGTTCTTCGGGGATATATGATTCTAGACAATCAAACGTGGGTATTTCGGCAGTCTGACTTTTGGGGCGATAGCTATAGTTTTTGTAACCCAAGCGTTGAGACAAAATATAGCCTGTTTCGTGATCAATAATATAGGTATCAGGTTCAACATCTCCTTGAAGTAAGCTATCAACTAAACCCCAACTAGCTGTAATTTGAATTACATCCTGAGTAATTTTAATCATCCCCGAAGCTAAAGCGGGATTGAGAGGTTTGACCAAAATCGATAACTCAATTTGGTCAACGTTTAAGCCCAATTTTTGCCAATATAAGAGACTGTTGGCGGTAAATAACTCTGACCAGACTAACTTGATTGCTGTGGCTATGGCGTCAGGATGTAAATTACAGGTATGCGATCGCCATAAGCTATTAATCTGATGTAGTTGCCCTTGAGGATTGGTAATCAAAGGTTGCAGAGTTAAACCAGGAGAATTCAACTGTAGTGCAGCCTGAATTAGTTCTGATTGCCATGCTTCGGGGAAGACAGCCTGGTTAATGATTTGACGATTATGGTTAGCTATGGACTGGAGAAGTTGGTAATCATCCCCGAAATTCTTGGAGAGCAAGCGATCCTGGCAGTTACCAATAAACTGTCGCCATAAATTTGAGCCAACGACAAACCCTGGAGTCACAGGATATTCATGTTGAAGTAATTGGCTGAGAATAAAAAGTTTATCCCCAACCAAGGATTGTTCTGAATATTTAATCTGTGAAAGCCAATAAATATGGGTCACTGCACTAAGTTACAGCAGCTAATTCGGGTTTTTGTTCTAAGCTTTTTGCTAAAAATTCGTCGCTCAACTTCATAAATGCTTTTGACCCTCCAGAGTTGGGCATTGCTACAGATACAGGCGTAAATAAATCAACTGCTTTAGCAACATTGACATCCATCGGAATTGACTGATTAAATAGTTGTTCAGGAACAAAATCGTCCTTAACTCGCTTCATTACCTGCTTATAGTACCTGCCCATTAATCCACCTGCCGAGAGAATAAATACAATTCCTAACAGGTTGACATTCACAGGCTGGGTAGCCTCATGGCTTTTTCTTAGTTTAGCAATCCTTCTTTCTAATAGCTGAATTCCCACCAAAGAAAGTGGTTCTGGGCGAGCGGGTAAGAGATAGAAATTACTGGCAGCGATGCCACTGCGGGTCAATAAATTGTATCCAGGAGCGCAGTCTAGAATAATGAAGTCGTAGTAGTCAACTACAGGCTCTAGAATCTGTTGAATCAAAACTCGTTCAAAGTCATCCCAAACTTTTTGAAATTCCTGTTCGTTATTGTCAATTGCCCTTTGATGGAGCATTTCCGAGACTTGATACTCATCATATAGCTCAATATCTCCAGGAAGCAATTCTAGACCATGAATACCACAAATATTGGGGACAATGATGTCGTCAATGTTTAATTTGCTCCAGGGATTAGGATTGATAACGTTGTCTAGAAGATAGCTGAGGGTATGTTTTTTCTTACGTAATTTAGCAAAATCATGGGGCGAAATTAAACTCAAAGTTGCACTAATTTGTGAATCTAAATCTAAAACCAATACACGCTTATTATGTCGCTTAGCTAAACAGGTAGCTAGATTAACAGTCAGGGTAGTTTTTCCTACCCCACCTTTCATGTTGACGGTGCTGATAATAGTTCCCATGTGTAAATTTCCTAACTGTCCTTGTTAACGTTAGTGCGTCATTCTAAATTGTGGCAATAACAAATCATAATATTTGATAAAGTTTTTTGAATTAAGCAATCACAAGCACTCAATTTATTTATTTATTTGGTCATCTCAACCTTGATTTCTCGCTTTGGGGGATTGCTCTTTCAAGTATGCGATCGCCTCAATTAATTGATTAAATAGTAAACAATTGTGAACTTTACTGAGTTTTTTAAACTCTCTATTCCTTTCTCGTTTGTGAAGAGCGATCGCCAGAAGGAAGCATCAGCAATTGACCACCCTTCAGAGATTACTCACGAGCGCAAACCTGGTGCTAAAAAGGCAACTAACTTTGATACGGTAATTTCGACAGTGTGAAGGGAATGATCCTGAATTAGCGCACCTGGTTTTCTAGCTTCAGCCAGGACGCGAACCAAGACGGCAATTACTAAATCTAGCTTCCAGGTGAGTTCTGTCCGAGAAAGATCGGGTAGCGATCGCCCTAAGGCATCCAAAAAGGCTTCTTGACTAGCTCGAAATTCCTGTTCGGCAATTTGTCGGACAGGGTCGGGTTCCAAACGGCAGCGTCCCATAAATCTAGCGCAACTAATACTTCGCTCCCCACTATTTAAAATTACCTGGAGTGCAGGGGTCAAAAAAGCTTCCAAGATAACTTCCACACTCGGATTTTCATATTTTGCTTGACACTGTTTGAGTTTTTTAAGCTCCCCTGTGACTATTGGCTGGGCGGTTCTAGCGATAACCGCACGTAACAAACCCTCCTTAGAACCAAAATGATAATTTACCGCCGACAAATTAACCTCCGCTTCACGAATTACATTCCGTAAAGATGTACCTGCAAAACCATGTTCTGCAAATAGCCGTTCGGCAACATTGAGAATCTGCTCTTTGGTATCAGTGACATTGGTATCGGTCATATTTAAACAAGCTTCAGAAGCTTTCTTATCATATAAGGAAATTTGTGCGTCCCTTTAAAAGTATTGCTAAAGATAGATTTTGTTAGCAATTTCCTCTTGTTGAGTTGATGTTTTTTCAAACGTTTGTTTTAATTGTATTAATAAATGTAAAATAAGTGTCTGCATCAGTTTCCTGTCATAAAAACTATAAAGGCATTTACTTTTGACCATTGGCTTGAATTGTAATCAAACGAGTGTTTTATTTAAAAGCTTTATTTTACTACTATGAGTTCTGAGCAAATTTCGCAACCAGATGTCCATAATCAGTCATCATCAGCATTTCTCGAAGCCCCTCCTAAAAAGCGCAGCAAATACCTGTACTGGCTTTTAGGGATTGGTAGCGTCGGTTTAATATTTCTTGGGGCTCGTCCTATGTTGGTAACTTCCTCGGATGATTCTCTCCGTGAAACAGCAGCGAGGGTTTTACCAGTAGAGACAACTGAGGTTGAGCAGGTCGATTCCTATCAAGTATTACGCACCTATACAGGTCGCATTGCGGCGGTGAGAACTAGTAATTTAGGATTTTTTCGTGGCGGTGAAATTGAGCAGGTTTTGGTTAGAGAAGGCGATCGCGTTACCCAAGGACAAGCGTTGGCTAAGTTGGATATTCGCAATCTTGAAACCCAGCGTCAACAGTTAGTTGCTGAAAAATCCCGCGCAGAGGCGCAATTAGCTGAGTTACAACGAGGTGCGCGAATCGAAGATATCAATGCCGCCCAAGCAGGAGTAAGGGATATTGAACAACAGCTGAAACTACAGGAACAACAGCGTAAAAGACGAGAGTTTTTATACGCTCAAGGGGCAATATCCAAAGAAGAATTAGACGAGTTTTCCTTTGGTGAGGGAGCATTACAGGCACGGTTAAGTCAAGCTAAAAGTAACTTGGCAGAATTAGAGAATGGTACCCGCCCAGAACAAGTCGCCGCGCAACAAGCCACAGTTCAGCAGCTAGAAGCTAGTATTGCGGATCTTGATGTCAATATTGATAAAAGTACTCTTAGGGCACCATTTACAGGCATTGTGGCACAAAGAGAGTTGGATGAAGGAACGGTAGCTAATGCAGGTCAGTCGGTCATTCGCTTGATGGAAAATGTCGCCCCAGAAGCGCGAATTGGAATGCCTACTCGTGTCGTTAATGAGCTAGTTATCGGTAGTACACAAACTCTTAGACTCGGTTCGCAAGTATATAATGCGAAAGTAGCTTCTATTTTACCTGAAGTAAATACTAACACTAGAACTCAAGTGGTAGTTTTCAACTTAGATGCTTCGGAGATCGCCACAATCAATCCAGGTCAAACTGTAAGACTAGAACTAACCCAAGATATTAATACAGAAGGCTATTGGCTACCAACGGACGCTCTAACTCAGGGAATCAGAGGACTATGGACGTGCTATGTCTTAACTGAATCAGAAGATACGGAAAACTATCAGGTCAAACAACATTCAGTAGAAATTATTCATCAACAGGGCGATCTCGCTTTAGTTAGAGGAACATTACAGCCAGGGGATCTGATTGTGGCAAACGGTACCCACCGTCTTGTACCAGGGCAAATAGTTTCAGTCAACAGTCAACAGTCAACAGTCAACAGTAATTAATAACCAAAGTTTTTCCTCTAAACTCTTTATCCCTCATCCCTCAAAAATCATGGTTAAATCTTTTTATAAAAATACCCGTTTATTAATCCTGACCTTTATCCTGATATTTGCCTGGGGTTTCTCGTCTTTCCAAGCTTTACCTCGACAGGAAGACCCCGAATTAGTAAATAGGGTGGCGGTAGTTAAGACTGCTTTTCCTGGTGCTAGTGCAGAGAGGGTTGAAGCATTAGTGACAGAAGTTCTAGAAGGAGAAATTGCCGAGATTGAGGAGATTGATACCCTAAGTTCTAATTCACGGGTGGGGTTCTCTACCGTAACCATCGAGTTAGTCGAATCGGTTAAAAATGCTCAACCTATTTGGTCAAAAGTGCGGGATGAAATGGATGATGCTTCCGCATTTTTTCCCCCAGGGGCGGGAGTTCCCGAACTAGAAGAATCAAAGACTAAGGCATATACGGCGATCGCTTCTTTGACGTGGAATCAACCGAGTAAGCCTAACTATCCCGTATTAAGACGCTATGCAGAACAGCTAGAAGTAGTAATGCGGGGAGTATCGGGAACAGAAGAAGTAGAAATTTTCGGCGATCCGAATGAAGAAATTACGGTCGAAATTGACGCGACAGAATTAGTGGCAGTAGGACTTTCTCCCCAAGAATTAGCCCAGCAAATAAATCTAAGTGATGCCAAAGTATCCGCTGGTCAATACCGTAGCGATCGCTCAAATATTGCCATAGAGGTGGATAGTGAATTAGCAACTATTGAAAGAATTAGACAAATCCCGATTAAGGATCAAGATGGACAGTTTACCCGTCTCAGCGATATTGCTACCGTCAGCCGAGGTATTCAGCAACCGAAGTCAGATCTGGCTTTAGTTAGTGGTAAACCTGCGGTAGTTGTCGGCGTATTAATGAAGTCTGGCTTGAGAATTGACCAGTGGGCGGCAAAGGTTAAAGCAGAGATCGCTAGCTTTGAAGCTAGTTTGCCTCAAGGGGTTAGTTTAGACTTAATTTTTGATCAAAGTGAATATGTTGAAGAACGCATTGGTACTTTACTTGCTAACTTAGTGATCGGTGCGTTGCTGGTAGTTGGTGTCAGTTTAGTTTCGATGGGTTGGCGATCAGCTTTAGTTGTCGGTATTGCTTTACCCCTAACGACCCTAATGGTATTTGGCTGGATGACGGTCATCAAAATTCCCATCCATCAGATGTCGGTAACAGGACTAATTATCGCCTTGGGATTACTAATTGATAATGCGATCGTGGTGGTAGATGAAATCAAGCTCGAAATGGATCAAGGAGAAGACCCCCTCCACGCTGTAGTGAAGACGGTCAATTATCTTAAAGTTCCTCTATTTGCCTCTACCGTAACTACCGTGATGACCTTTCTGCCGATCGCTTTACTCCCTGGTAGTGCGGGAGAATTTGTCGGCTCGATCGCCTTGGGAGTAATTATGGCACTGATTACTTCTCTTGCTCTTTCCCTAACGGTAATTGCTTCTTTGGCAGCGAGAATGTTAGCTAATACTCGAAAAAAAGCAGCAGAATTACAACAGCAAACAGCACCAACAGGCATCTTGCAGAAAATTCAAGCTTGGTTATTACAACCTGATGCCTGGTGGAATGGGGGATTCACTTCTAAAAAACTAGCGCGTCCTTACCGTCAATCTCTTCGATTTACTCAGTCTAAACCTTTACTAGCAATCGCCCTAACTTTTTGTATTCCTCTGATTGGCTTTATCGGTGCCTCAAGTTTGAAAAATCAGTTTTTTCCCTCCGTATCTCGCGATCAGTTTCAGATTGAGATTGAGTTTGCTTCCTCAACAGCGATCGCTGAAACAGAAAAGAGGATATTAGCAGCCAGAGAAACAATTTTGGCTCATCCAGATATAGAAGAGGTTCACTGGTTTGTGGGGGAAAGTGCGCCCAAGTTCTACTACAACTTTACGGGTAATCGAGAAAACCAGTCTAATTATGCACAAGCAATGGTGCAGTTAAACACAGACCAAGATGTGGCAACCACAGTCCAAGACTTACAAAACGAATTAGATGCCCAATTACCTTCAGCGCGGATATTAGTCAGGCAGCTTGAGCAAGGTCCTCCTTTTGATGCTCCTGTAGAAATGCGGATCTTTGGCTCAGATCTCGAAGAATTGAGAAGACTAGGCAGGTCAGCAAGAGCTATTTTAACCAGCATTCCCGATGTCGTTCATGTTCGGGATGACTTAAGCGAGTCATTACCAAAATTAGCCTTATCTATCGACGAGGAAAATGCCAGACAGGCAGGTTTTACTAATACCGCGATCGCCCAACAGCTAGAGGCATATTTAGAAGGAGCGATCGGTGGTTCGATCCTCGAAGCCACAGAAAATTTACCTGTAAGAGTGAGGGTAAGTAATGCTCAAAGAGCAGATTTGAGCCAGATTGCGACCTTAAATCTTAGCCCTGAAGGCACCGAGGACAATAATTTTCGTGACCCATCTGCATTGGGAGAGTTTAAACTCCAACCACAGCTATCAACTATTGCGCGTCGTCAAGAACAGCGGGTGAACACGGTGCAAGGATATCTTGCCGCAGGTGTTTTGCCTTCCATAGTCCAGGCTAAGTTTGAATCAGAGTTAGAGGCACAAGGCTTTGAATTACCACCTGGATATCGTTATGAGTGGGGCGGAGAACTATCGGAAAGTAGCGAGGCTCAAGGTAATTTGGCGTTATATGTACCAATACTCTTAGTTGTGATGATGACGGCTTTGGTTCTTTCTCTCGGTTCTTTTCGCCAAGCGGGAATTGTCGCGGGGGTTGCTATTGGCTGTATCGGCACGGCATTATTTTCCCTCAAAGTTGCAGGTTCGCCCTTGGGCTTTATGGCAATTGTCGGCACGATGGGCTTAGTTGGGATTGCCATCAACGATACTATCGTTGTTTTATCGGCTTTAAACGAACATCCCCAGGCAAGAGCAGGCGATCGCACTGCGGTGGAAAATGTAGTCCTCAAAGCTACCCGTCACGTGATCACCACCACCGTAACTACTATTGCAGGCTTTATTCCCCTATTGATTAGTGGTGGACCATTTTGGCGACCTCTGGCAATTGCGATCGCAGGAGGCATTAGTGGTTCTTCCATACTTGCAATATATTTTGTGCCAGCGGTTTATCTAGTAATTAAGCGACGCGATCGACGTTCTAAAAATCTAGGTCATGATTCTAAGATTGAAACACCAGTTTATAAAGAAGCTCATTAAATAATTTTCAAAATCTTTATGGGTTAGAAAGTTTGCCAGCTGATGTAATCAAGCATTTTCATGAGTTTGCGAAACTTAAAGCAGAAAAAGACCGTGAAGTTCATGGAAATCTCCATGTTGGGCAACGAGCAAAAGATATTATACGTCTGAGGTGAATTAAAATCGTGCTCGCATTAGCGTAAGAAAACAGATTAACTCAATCAATGAAATCTATGCCGAGGAAAATCAGAGAATTCAAAGCGCAGTTATCACAAGCAGGATTTGTTTACCTAGCAAAAAGAGGTAAAGGCAGTCACGAACGCTGGAGACATCCGTTAATTAATAAAACTCTAACTGTTCCTGGCAAAAATGGCGATGACGTACCATTGTATTTAGAAAAACAATTAATAAAATTATTAGCAGAACTAGATAATTCACAGGAAAGATAAAACTAATGAATCAATACAGCATGATTATTCAGTGGTCTGATGAAGATCAACTATTTTTAGTTACTATTCCCGAATTCAGCGATCGCGTTATTATGCCTTGTACTCATGGCAAAACTCGTCAGGAAGCAACATTGAATGGTGAAGAAGTGATTGAAATGTATCTTGATGCTTGGCAAGCTGAAGGAGAAGCTATTCCCAAACCTATTAAGTTACAAACAGCATAAAGCTTGAATCATTACCTATTTTGTTTGAAATACAGTCGATTTGGTATGATTGCCCAGCTATTCTCAAATAGCAATATCTGTCAACTCAAAACCCTGCTTAAAATGACGATCGTGTATAACTAAAGGACCTTCTGTCCACTCATCAAATGCCAATTGGGCTGCGGTTTCGACTCCTGTGGCGATATCCCGACCTGAACGACCAATCAAATAGCTGGCATAGGCTTGCAGATTAACATTGCCCGCTAAAACCCAATCAGGATGAATTGTATGGTCTAGCATTTGTTGGGTCTCGGCTATTCCTGGTAGAGGAACTGCCATTTTCTTTTGCAGACGAGATCGCCTTAAGCAATCAATATAGTAAATAATATTGACAAATCTAAGATTTAGCTTATTTAATTTGTACGCATAGCTTATATATAATTTCTAGAAAATTTTATGGCATCGAGTTTATCAGATCAAATACTGATGGCAGTTATAAATAAACTACTATTGGGAGGGGTTATTTTAGGGGTAGGGTATCTAGTTAACAAAAGTTTTGAACGATTTAGAGTTCAAATAAGAGAAGAACAAGCACAACGTCAAAAAATATTTGACTTAGAAGAACAGCTCTCTGTTGAACGTTTAAACGAAGAATTAAAGTTAGTTGAGAGACAAATATCTGAGTTTTATTGGCCAATTTATTTAAGACTTGAAAAAGATAATGTAATGTGGCTTCGTATTAGCTATCTAAGCTCATCACAGGAAGTGCTTCCCCAAGAAGCAAGCAATGTTGTGGAACGAGAATTTTTATTAAAGAACCATGATGAAATTATTGAAATCATTGAATCAAAAATTCACTTGATAGGTGATCCTTTAGATAGTGAAGATTTAATTGAAGAATTACTTAAATACATTAAGCATATAGCTGTATATAAGACCATTAGATCTGTGAAATCATTAGAAGAAATAAATCCGATTGATCTAGATGAACCTTTTCCCAAAAAACTTTTCCCATTGATCAAGAAAAATTTTTATGTGCTACAAACAAGGCAAGAAGAACTGAAAACAACAAAGTCTAAAAGATTTAAGGGATAAACCGTTTCCATCAAGAAAACTGGAGTTAATCTTTTATGATGCAGTGATCGCTATTATTCAAGATCTGTCAACTCAAAACCTTGTTGAAAATGCCGATCGCATAATACCAAAGAACCTTCTGTCCATTCGTCAAAAGCTAACTGGGCTGCGGTTTCGACTCCCGTAGCGATATCTCTTCCTGAACGACCAATTAAGGAGCTAACATAGGCTGAGAGATCGACATCCTTTGCCAATACCCAATCTGGATGAATTTTGCGCTGTAACATCTGTTCAATTTCAGCTACTCCAGGGAGAGGAATCGCAATTTTCTTTTGCAGACGCGATCGCACTGCGGCATCGATATTTTCGGCATAATTAGTTGCACCGAGGACAAATACATATCCTCCTTGAGTACGAACACCATCTACTTCCTGAAGAAACTGATTGACCAGATTTTGATTTTCGAGATCTGCATCCCCACTACCCATTCCGCCTCGATTGGGAAATAAGGACTCCATTTCGTCAAAAAAGAGAATGGCAGGAGATTGCTGGCGTGCTTGGTTAAAGACATCTGCGAGGTTGCGGGAACTCTGCCCCACCCATTTACTTCTGATGTCTGCGGGAGCATAACTCTTAAAATATAGCTGTCCCACCGAAGCCATCACTCTAGCAATTTGAGTTTTGCCTGTTCCTGGCTCTCCATAAAGTAATGCCCCTTTGGGGGGAGTAATTCCAGGGGGTAGATTGGCATAGTTAGCCACTAGCTTGACCAAACGCTTTAATTCTTCGGTAATTGCTGTCGGCAAGATAATATCAGACCAAGTTAGTTCTCCTTGAGGAGCTTTAGACTGAATTACTGCCTGGAAGTGTTCCATCGAGATCGATAGAGACTGATCGGTCAGCAGGCGATCGCTAGCATATTGACCCACTTCACTAACTATTTGCCGAATATCCCGTCCTGATTTACCTTCTAGGAGTCGAGCAATCCTTGACCAGTCAACGTCAGGGGCAACCTGCATTTTCCCGGCAAATAACTGTAACATGGCGATTCTCTCTGGCTGAGCAGGCAAGGGAATTTCTACTACTTTATTGAGACGCGATCGCACTGCATTATCAACTCTTTCTACATAGTTAGTTGCGCCGACGACGAATACCCCTGGAGCGCTGCCACGAAAGCCATCAAGTTCTTGTAAAAGCTGATTGATTAGTTCGATTTCATATTGAGAGACATTACTTTCCCGTTGCGGAAATAGAGCATCGATCTCGTCAATAAACAGGATCGTCGGCGCTTCCCGTCTGGCTCTTTCAAAGGTTTGAGAGAGTTTTTTACTAGATTCCCCGATGTATTGTGAGCGCATTTCGGCGATCGATAAATCAATAAATCGACAGCCTGCTACCTGAGCTAACACCCTGGCTACCTGAGTTTTGCCTGTTCCTGGTGCGCCATAGAGTAACATTCCTTTAGCGGGAGTAACACCCTGGATCGGGTCGCGGAAAAAACGGATAAAGCGCTCCAGGATTTTTTGCAGCGTTTGCTTTAATTCGGGGCTTAGAATTAATTCTGACCAAGCATACTCATTGATTTCTACTGGGGGCAACAGCCCTTTTTCAAAGTCAGCCCGATTAAGGACTACCTGTTTACTCGACCAACCTTGTCGCTGAATATAAGCTTGTCCTACTTTGGCTAATACGCCCTGAATATCTCGTCCCGATTTTCCTTCTAGAAGACGACTAATGGTTTCCAGGTTAACATCAGCTGCCAGTTGCCAGTCTTTTTCTGACAAAGCATGTTCTAGCATGATCCGTCGTTCCCTCACCCCAGGCAAGGGGACTTCTAGGGTCTGTTGCAGACGAGAAATTACCGCTGGATCGACAGTATCGCCACGGTTAGTTGCTCCCAGAAGAAAAATGCCTGCGGCTGACTGTGCGGCACCATCTACCTGTTGCAAAAATTCGTTGACCAATTCTACTTCAGGACTATTGCCAGTATGCTCCCGTCGAGGAAACAAAGAATCGATTTCATCAAAAAAGAGAATGCAGGGAGAGCGATCGCGGGCATCGGTAAATATCGCCTGCAAATTTTTTAAACTACCCCCTTGATAAGTACTTTTAACTTCACTGGGGGATATTGCCCGAAAGAACCATCCTGCCCTAGCTGCCAGATAGCGGGCAATTTGAGTTTTCCCCGTTCCAGGGGCCCCCGTCAACAGCATTCCCTTGGGCATCGGCAACCCTAAACTGAGGGCTTGAGGTAAATTTTTCAAGGTTGAGAGAGTTTGTTCTACCCGTTCCATAATCACGGGAGGTAGCACCAGATCGGGGATATTAGTACTATCTCCTGTCCATAAAATAGCCTGTTGAAAATGCTTGAGGGTTAACTCTCCTGTAGCATCGGGGCTATCCTGACAAGCTAAGTGATAGGTTTCTTCTACTTTGGCTTTAATTGCCCTCCCTGATTTTCCCGTTAATAGCAAAGCCACGGCTTGCCAATCAAAATCCGCGGCTACAGGACGATCGCCAATAAATAGCTTGAGCAATGCCACTCGTTCTGGCATGGCTGGCAGAGGAATCGCAATCGTCTTTGAGAGGCGCGATCGCACTGCGGCATCAACCTGTTCCACTCTGTTGGTAGCACCGACAATAAAAATTCCCCGTCCGTTATTGCCGACACCGTCCACCTCCTGGAGAAATTGGTTAACTAGTTCAATTTCATGTTGCACGCTCTGCTCATCACGGGAGGGAAATAAACCATCAAGTTCATCAAAAAATAAAATCGTGGGGGCATGACGACGAGCCTGAGCAAAGATGCGAGCTAGTTTGCGATTGCTTTCCCCGACGTACTTATCTCGCACCTCACCTGCACTAACCTCTTGAAACTGAATCCCGCCTAAACGTGCCATAGCTCTGGCAATCTCAGTTTTTCCTGTCCCTGGAAGCCCCGAGAGCAACAAACCCGCAGGGGGAGTTAGTTGGGGGTTGGCAAAAGCCTGAAGAAATTGCGCCAGAGTTCGGGTCAATTCTGCGGTCAAGCGTTGGGGTAGAATGACTCCTGTCAATTCTCCTGTTATTTTGGGAATTAAGACTGTATCCAAATCTAATGGACGCAAGGTCAGACTGGAGTCGGGTAACTGAGAAACGATCCTAGTGGCGATCGCTTCAAGATCTCTTCCTGACTTACCAATTAGTAGTTGGGCATAATAGTCAAGATCGATATCAGCTGCCAATTCCAAGGTTGAAGATTGTCCTTGAGTGAGAAAATACTCCAGCATTTGCGATCGCTGTTCCACCGTTGGCAGTGGTATATTGATCCGTGCTGTCAGTCGAGACAAAACTGCCGTATCAATCTGTTCTTGTCGGTTGCTGGTGCCCACAATTACGACTCCTGATGACTGGGACAGGCGATCAAACTCTTGTAAAAATTGATTGACCACCTCCACTGTCGTGGGATCTCCCAACTGTTCTTCTCGTCTGGGTAAAATTGCTTCTATTTCATCAAATAGAATTACCGCAGGTGCTTTTGCTTTAGCATCAACAAAAATTTCTTGTAAATTTTGCACGCTCTGACCCACCAAAGGACTTTTAATCTTGCCTGGAGTGACAGTTATTAGTTCGCAGTTAGCATCTTGGGCAAATAATTGTGCCACGGTGGTTTTACCTGTTCCCGCAGCCCCCGTCAATATAATTCCCGTGGGAACCTCTGGTAATTCAGGATTTGACAATTCCCATTCTCGCAGCCTTTCTGCCCACTGCTGAACAGGCTGAAGTAGCTCTGAGCTGAGAAAAATTGACTGCCAAATTGCCGCTGAAGATTGAGGTAGAAATGGTTCAAAATGCTGCCATTGCAAACAGCTCGCTCCTGTTTTATACCGTAGTTCTTCCGCACCTTTAACCGCTAGTTCAATTTCGTGACTATCGATTCGCCCAAACTTCTCCGCCAACATGGTCAAATTGAGCTTCAGATCTAGAGGAGTACCTGTTTGATGAAGATATTTATTTAAGATCGCGACTCTACCTGATAAGGTTGCCTGGGGCACAGGCAGGACGAAGCTAAAAACCTCCCCAGGCTGGCGAATCTCCTCAGGCATTTGAGCTAGATTTCCCGCTGAAGCGAGGATAATAATTTTTTGCTCCTGGTGCTTAGGATCTGAATTCCATTGCCAATATGTTTCGAGGTCGCCACTCAATTTTTCTTTGAGCTTACGGGCTTTTTCGGTTTCCGATGCCAGATCGGCGATACCTAGTTTGCCCCAAAACCGATTCCACCAGGTAGTTTGACCCGTGTTAGTCTGATTGAAGTCTTGGGATTTTTGCAGATAGCGATAAAAAATATCAAAATTTTGCAGCAATAGCACTGAGGGGGAATTTTTACTCCCTTCTTTTAACCACTTCTGGATTAGTTTGCTGGCTTGATAGAGGTTGTTTGCCTCCCCCAAATCCCGACTCATAAAGTTAAATTCTTGGTCGCGCTCTTGAGTCAATCGCTCTGCTAGACAACGACTCAAAAAGCGAATTCCTCGACCTTTACTGCCCAACAGCAAAATTCCCTGAACTGGTTGATTGAGATTGGCATCGAGGATCAAATTAGCATAGTCTACGAGCTGACTCCGCATCTCAGGATGTCCCTGAAAGTTTGACCAGTCAAATGGCGCTTCAGGGGGTGCCTCGGGATAGTAGACTTCTGACTGAGCCGCTTCTGATGATGGCAACTGGGGTAACAGCCGTAGCACTACTCCTGATTCCTTACCCAAACTAAACCACTGATGAGGATGAATTTGCTGCTCTTGAATCGGCCGCTCTTGAATGTAGGTGCCGTGGATACTATCGCAGTCCCGTAAACACCAGGTCTTACCATCCCAAAACAGCTCCGCGTGGAGCCGAGAAACCTGTGCCAGATCGAAACGAATATCCTGATCGGGATTGCGACCTAACTTGTAGACTCGACCCTGATGTAGTCGCCAGGCTTTTCCCGTTTCTCGCTCTTCCAAGAACATCTTTGATTTCTCCCCTACTGCTCTCGATTGATAATGAAAGATGCTGTTGAGCCTTCAGGAATGGGAGTATTGTTGACGTTGCCTACTCCAGCTACATTGACTTCCAAGGTAATTCCTCCTTGACCGTCCTTGACCCCATCAATTTCAACTGTGTTATCCCCAGGCAGTAAATCCACCATAAATACCTTGCCATGATTGTAGATCATCTCGTTGCGGGTAATAACTTCCCCATTAACGATCAAACTTACAAAGTCTCCATCTTCATCCACATTATCTCGCAGTTGGATTGCTACAGTAGGTGCTTTTGCTACCATGTTGCCAAAACCGTAACTATTCCCAGTCAAGCTAGTGGTGCTATTCAGCGCCACTGCCGAGGACGAGATTGCCTTAGACTGTACCTGAGGAGTAGTTACTTGAGGAATTTTAACGTTCAAATAAGGGTCGTTTGCCATTGATTGACCTTGTTTGCCACCGTCGGCGGGTCTTTTAACCTCTGCCGCTTGTTGCTGGCTGCTGGGAGCAACACTAGGTGCAGGCTGAGATTCCGCTTGGGTTTGGGGAGCAACGGCGGGGGTAGGAGTCGAATTAACTGCCACTGGAGTAGTGGTAAGGGGTGCAGGAGCAGGTAGAGTAACTGGCGGAGGTAAGGGAATGGGGCGAGCTGCTTCGGCTAAAGTTGCGGCAAACTGTTGTTCCTGAGCTTGTGCCTGTTGTTGTTGCCACTGTTGCGCTTGCTGTTGCGCCTGTTGGTGTTGGGGACTATTTACTGGTATGAGATTAGCAGTCGCGATCGCTTCAGTAATTTTGCCTGCGCTTGCTTCAGCTGTAGCCTGTTCCATGATTTGCTGTGACCAAGTTGCAGATAGAGATTGCGCTTCGGGGGCAACTGCAACCCCTGGGGTCAGTTTTTGCGTCAAGGTGATCGCCTGAGCTAGCTGCTGAGGTTCTCCTTGAGCTGCTAATAGTTTTGCCTGCCCGAGTAACATCTGCCCTGCTTGTTCCTGTTTCTGACTAACCGCAGCCTGGGGAGCAGCATTATTAACTGCTGTACTAGGAGCAGCCTGGGGAGCAGTTTTCCCTCTCGTCAGCATTTTTAACTGGGAGCCAACTCCCGCTGCTGTTGCCACCAACACCCCAGCCATCACAATCCCCGCGATCGTCCACTTTTTAGAACCCTGGTCAACCGTGTCAATATTTTCACTAGTACTTAGAGTTGTTTGCTTTTTGTTTGCCCGTTTTAATTTTTCAGGCGCTCTATTAACTAGGTGCTGTTGCTGTCGATTGACTTTTTTTAGTTCGTCTGCCATTTTGTACCTCTAAATGTTACTAATAGTTACTCTGTTGCTTAGGATGCTGCATTTAAGGCACAAGCAACTTGTACTGCTGCCGCATTGCCTAAGTAATAAAAGGGAAAATCTGGATCGAGGCTCACTTCTTTCTCATAAGGCAAACTTTCAGGTACAATCAGACGTATTTTGTAGTTTCCTGGGGGAAAACTACTGCCATCAGCCAAAGATTTAACCCAAATAAAACCTTTAATGTCATCTGTACCCCCTGCCACCAAATTACCTTCTCGTAGGATTTCAATCCTAGAATCCCCCGCCAAGACGTCTTCTGGATAGTAAAATCGAGCGGCAAACCCGCGATCAGGAACGGGTAAATCAAGCTGGGTTTTGACATAATTGGGACATTTGGGAACAAAGGGAGCCTGGATTTTCTCGACTAAGGTAGTACCGTATTTGGGCAAGAAAAAATAAATTCCCGCTACAGCTGCTGCTAATGCCGTAGCTGCTGTCCCTAAAATCAACCACCCGCTATTGTTACGAGAACGCTTCCTGACTGTTTTATTCCCCGTCACAGAATCGGTATTTGTCTCGGTTACTGCCGACTCAAACCTAATGGCATCCCAGGCATCAATAAGCTGACAGCCCTCTGTTTTCAGCATTTCTTGGAGCAAGTTTGTTACCTGTTGAGAAAACCCGAGATCTGCTACGGATACAGGTTGATTCCAAGGAGGATTCTTGCCTAGACGCAGCGCCACAATGGTTTTAGCCAAAGCATAAAGATCCCATTGAGCTGTTGCAGTTGCCATGCCGTCTCGCTGTTCAGGATGAGCGTATCCAGGGGTATAGATCCTGGTATAGCCTAGTGACTCATTGTGATTGCCAATAGTAGTTTCTAGAGCATTCAAAGTACTAAGGTCGCAAGCGGAACCAAAATCAACAATTACCGTTGAATTGTCTGATTTACGGCGCATAAGATTGCTGGGCTTGATGTCTCTATGTACAATTTTTGCCTGATGCAGCTGCGCCAAACCCTCCAGGACTTCCCAAAAAACCTGTTCTAATTCTCCAACATCCAAAGGGGGGATGGTGCCATCTAAATAGTTAGCGTAATTAATTCCGTCAATAAATTCCTGTACCAGGTAGAGTTTACTCTCATGCTCAAACAAAGAGTAAGCTTTTGGAATACTCGGATGGCTCAGTTTCTCTAGTATTTCAGCGGTACGTCTAAAAGTACGCTGTCTCAATTTTCTTTCTTCACTATCCCCCTGAACTATCAACTCTAGCAAAGCTCTTTTTGGCTGACGGAGATCACGAGTATTTCTAACTGCATACACTAGAGCAAAACTACCTTGCCCAATCAGCTGCTCTATCTGATAGCCAGCTATTTTTGGTGATGAAGAGGCGTGGTTCATGTCTTACTTGGGGAAAACGCAAAAATTATTAGTCTATCAACTTAGTCAATAAGAGAAAGCTGAGTTTAATATGAGTTTGATATTAATTATTGAGCTTTGCTTCTACCAAAATTTAGGCAGTGCAGGCGTTGTTTTCTGCATTACATTCTCATTACTAAAAGTCCCTAGGTAACAAATTCCCAGTTTAGTAATTTCAATGGTCAATTAAGCAATTTATGCTCAAATTTATTGATTGAAATCAAGCTAATGTTCTTGAAATGTAATAATACATTTTTTTTAGGTGTTATTACATAAGATTATTTATAATAATCAAGATAGCAAAATTTTGAGATCTGAGCGGCTTGGAGATAATAATCATTGCTGTATTTGTATTCAAGTATACATTTATTAATTGGTGACGACCTGTTTAAACTGGCTTGGGACATATACCTGAAGAGCTGTTCGCTGTCATGGTTAAAAGTCGCTCCTGATTTGAGGAAAGTTGTTGCTTAAGCGAGTTGATTTCCAACGAACCGAGTATTAACCAGCAAATTTTGCCTAGCTTATACCAATTTAAAAATTACTAAATATCCTGAATTATCTCTTGATTATCATGATAATTGATCCAGTTTTTCGTGAGTATGTTCGCCTTCGATCTCGGCAAAATAAAGGTTCTTTAAGTAATTGGAAAATCTTATCTTTAAAAACTTCTTTATTCTTGCTATCTACAGTAGCAATACTTGCCCCAGGCATGTCAGTTAAAGCTGAAATCATTATGGGGATTATTGAAACTTACAATCCTCAAAGTAGACAAGCTACAATCAGCCTGGGTCAGCAGGATGGTATTGGGAAATACGATCGCGGCAAAATTGAGTTGACTAGTCTCGATAGTCCTAATGTTAGGTTTGTTGGGGCGAATATTGTTGTGGTTAGTGTCGAGAAAAATTATGCAGTAGTCAGTGTTCGAGAAGCACCAGGAGTTCCAGTTCCGATTCAAACAGGAGCAAGGGTAACTGTCGATACCGAATCTGGTATTGCCAGACGGGAAGAGGAAGCCAAAATCATTGCGGCACAGCAGGCAGAAGCAGCTCGTCGTCAACAGCAGCTAGAAGAAGCTCGTGCTGAACAAGCCCGTCGTCAACGAGAACTAGAACAGGCTCGCGCCACGGAGGCACGTCGTCAGCGGGAATTAGAAGAAGCTCGGGCGGCAGAAGCCCGTCGTCAACAGCAGTTAGAGGCACAGCAAGCAGAAGCAGCACGTCGTCAACGAGAATTAGAAGCAACACGTGTTGAAGAAGCACGTCGTCAACAGCAGAATGAGACAGCTAGGCAGCCAGAAGCTCCTAGTCAAGTAGAACCAGGGCAACAATCTGTCGATCTAGATGAGGCAAAAGATTTGTGGCAAGATGGCTCGGCAACGTATTCTCAAGCAAGTACTGCTGACCTGCCTTTAGATTATCTGCAAGCTTATTCTAACGCCCGAGAACAGCCCTCTCCAGAAACATATTATCGGTTTGCCGAAGTGTTAATTAACTATGAAATTTCGGAACAGGCTTTAGCATGGCTTGAGGAGACGCGATCGCGTTTTCCTTCTACCACAACGGTGAACGATCTTTATCGAGCCGTAGTCTTAATTCAACAGGGAAAAATTGACGCGGGTCAAAAAATTCTGGAAACTGCTGCTTTACCTGATAATCAGTTAGCTGATGAATTCAGAAGTTACGCCTCCACTCAACAAGGTGAATGGTCAGAAGTGTTGGCTTTGTCAAAACCTCAAAAATCAGCCACTGTTTATAATAATCATCTGATTGCGCTTTACTGCACTGAGTCATTTGACTTTGAGCGGGAGACAGATTTAAGTCCCAAGGCATGTCCTTTTGGCAGCGTAGTACCTGAGCCAGTAAAGGATGATGATGAGCAAGACGATGATGAAAAAGAGAGAGCCACAGTTGAAAGCAACCGGAATCGAGAAAATCTGAGGAAAATTAGCGAAAAAGCTCTTGCTGCCTACCCTGAAGATCCTTATATTCTGAATACTTTGGGTTTTATTGCGCTTCAGTCAGAAGATTATGAGGTGGCATACGAACGTTTTCAGCAACTAGCAAATTTGCTGGATCAATACGATTCCACCCCACCCCGCCTACAGCTGGTCAAAGCCAATGCTATCAAATATGTTAATAATTACAATCAAAATTATGAGTTTTTAGCGGACAATGGGGAAGATCTTGATTCCCTTCGTTCTCGCCAAAACTCTCTCAGTGATGCCATTCTGATTGGTGGTGCGGGTAGTGCTATCACTAGTGCGCTGACAAATGATGTCAGTCCCGTTGGTCTAATTGGAGGAGTCTTAGCTACCTTCTTACGTTTTAATCAATCTCAATCACGAGAAAAAGACATTTCTAAAGAGCGTAATTCCATTGCCGATCAAATGCACCAGACTTTTACCAAGGACATTGACTTAGTAGCAACTCCCCCAGATTTAGACGCGAATTCATTGTTGAAGCTTACCTCCCGCGAGACTAAGTCAGATTCCAATGCAGCCGAGCCAAATTATGAGAGGATTGAGCTAAATTCTGATGGCATCGACGATAAGCTACGTCAGTTTGATGAATTCTGGGAGAAAAACTAATTACAGCTATGCAATTGTTTAAATATTGGGTATTGATTCACGCCGCTGTTTTGAGGTTCGTATCATCAATTCATGACGATGAAACTCCTTAGGCTGAATTTTAGAATCTGCTTGGCAATAGTGCCACTTTTCCTGGAGAATGAAGCCAGAATTTAACTTAGCAACTTGTAGTTTTGGTCATCAGTTTATTAAGTAATAAAATATGATCCAAATCCACATCGTGGCAGTTTAGGATAGAGATCATGGTTTTGAGTTCCAGCTCGGTCTAAAAAAATGAAAAAACTGCTTGCCAACTGGCGTACATCATCATGGTTAGCAAGTAGTTCTCTGGATACTCGTTACGCCTTAATTGAAGCCTGCCTCATTGGTCTATTTTCAGCTGTGGCAGCTGTTTTGCTCAAGCAGGGTATTGGTTGGCTAGGGGGTTGGCGAGTGCAAGCAGCGAATATGGCAGGAGCCAAGTTAGTTTTGCCTCTAGAAGGGCTAATTTTAGGCACCCTTGCAGGTGGTGTAATTCAACTTTTATCTCCCTCTGCGGCTGGTGGTGGTATTCCGCAAGTCAAGGCATCTTTAGCTAAGTATCCCGTAGTCTTAAATCTCAGGGTGGCGCTAGTTAAAACCCTCGCTACGATTCTAGTGATTGGGGCAGGATTTACTCTGGGCAGAAGGGGTCCTACAGTTCATATCGGCGCTGCACTGGGTGCCCAGGTAAGTCGCTGGATTCCTAATTCGCCGACCAATCGTCGACAAATGATTGCCGCAGGAGCAGCGGCAGGTTTAGCGGCAGGTTTTAATACTCCGATCGCGGGAGTCTTATTTGTGGTTGAGGAGTTGATGCGAGATATTTCTGGCTTGACCCTCGAAACGGCGATCGCAGCGTCTTTTACAGGAGCAGTTGTTTCACGTATTTTTGGCTCCACAGATCTTAATGTCCCCCTGGCAGTAATCGATTCTGCCCGCCGAGGTAGCTTTGCCGTCCCCGAAATTCCCTTTTACGTGCTGCTAGGTATTCTCGCAGGTATCTTGGGGGGAATTTTTAATCGGGGGATTATTCGGGGAATAAAATTTGGGCGCAGTTTACCGATCTCGATGCCAATTCGGATTGGTTTAGCGGGGCTGTTCTCTGGCACAATTATTGCCTGGCTGCCACCTTTTTTTCAAGACAATGCAGGGTTGAGAGAATTATTGATCGCAGGACAATTTAACTGGCAAACAACCGCTCTGGTATTTACGACTCAGTTTTGTTTGACCATTTTGGCTTACAGTTCTGGGGCTCCAGGAGGATTATTTGCCCCTGCGTTGGTGCTGGGTTCGGCTTTAGGATACTTGGTCGGCTTGGTTGAGGTGGCGTTAATTAGCTCTGAATCTCCTTATACTTTTGCCCTTGCAGGGATGGGTGCTTTTTTTACCGCAGTGGTCAGGGTTCCTGTGACTGCTATTATTATCGTCTTTGAGATGACGGCAGATTTCAATTTGGTTTTGCCCTTAATGATTTCCTGTGCCGTGGCATATATCGTGGCAGAAAGCGTCTCTGCGGGTTCTTTATATGAACACTTACTGGAGGCAGTCGGCATTGAGCTGACAGAAGAAAATCCGCACAATGACTTTATGGCAGAATTGACCGCAGATAATGTGATGCAGTCGAAAGTAGAAACTTTTCCCAGCAATTTACCTTTACCCGAGCTGGTTAAAGCTATGTCACGCTCTCATCACCGTGGTTTTCCCGTGGTCGAAAATGGCAAGCTAGTGGGAATTATTACTCAGTCAGACATTCCGCAAGATATCAAGCCAAGTACAAGTCTATTGCTCAAAGATATTATGACTCCCCAGCCCATCTCTGTCTGTACTGAGACCCCCCTGGCGGATGTTTTATATCTCCTCAATCGCTACCAGCTCTCGCGCCTTCCAGTTACGGTCGGGAGTAAACTGCTGGGGATTATTACTCGCAGCGACATTATTAAAGCCGAGGCTAAACAGTTAAACTGCGAAGCCCAACCTCAAGCTAGATTTGATCCTTCTTATGTGATTTACCAAAGCCGCTCTCCTGCTACTGGGACTGGCAGAATTTTGTTGCCTTTAGCTAATCCTGAACATACTGACGCGCTGCTCGCGATCGCGGGGGCAATCGCTAAATACCATCAGTATGAAATTGAATGCCTCCGAATTATACGAGTTCCTAATCATGTACATCCCGCTCAAGCACAGGTGGAATCTGCTACTGAACGACAGCTAATGTCGCAAGTAGAAGCTTGGGGTAAAACAGCGGCAGTCTCGATCCACACGCAAATTCGGGTTGCCGCCGACGTGAGTGAAGCTATTTTGGAAACTATTGCTAGAGAACATATTGATTTACTATTGATGGGCTGGAAAGCGAAAAAGCCTGGGATTGAAGCCATCTTTAGTAATACCGTGGATTCTCTAATTCAGCAGGCACCCTGCGATTTGATGCTAATTAAGTTAGGTACTGCTGCCCATGCTTTCCCTCAGCAACTGCGTCTGCGACATAGGTGGCTGATTCCCACAACTGGAGGAGATCGCATTAATAAGCTTTTGTCTATCTTGCCTGCTTTAGGCTCCTTGAGCCAGATCCCGCCCAGAATTCAGCTTTGTCAAGTTTCTTCTCCTGAGCATTCAGCTTCTTTTTCGGCAGATTTTCAAGCAGCTGCTATTTTGCTGAAACACACGATCGACTATCCAGTTATCCCACTTTTGTTGCCCGCTTATTCTGTCTCTAAAGCCATCATTGAATTAACCAAGCGCAAAAAGTATGGCTTGATTATTTTAGGTGCCAGCAACGAAGGACTATTACAAAACGCAGTTAGAGGCAATATTCCTGAGGCGATCGCTCATCATGCTAACAGCACAGTAATTATTTTTCGCAGTTCAACTAAATAAAGTTACCCACAATACAGATAATTTTTGGACGTTGAACGAACATACTAACAGGTTAAATAAAAGCTTAGGTAATATTCAGATTCTTTTAACATTTCAGGGTAATAATTAACAGTGATTATCTCTCAGAAGTTAAGGTTTCTTGATATAAATGTTGCATACTTTGACGATTTCCTCACATCTCTGAAATTTTATTTATATTAGAGATGTACAGACAAATTAAGTTTAAAAAAAGATTTGTTGCATTCAGTTAAGGTAAATAAAAATTATGAGTCTCAGCAGTTGCCCATGTTGCTCCACATCAATGTTGCTTCATCTAAGTAGTCGTCGCAGCTACTGGCTTTGTCCCCACTGTAGGATGGAAATGCCTAACTCAGTATCTCAGGGCAAGCAAAGCATAAGTGAAGCGATTAGCTTCAATTCCTCCCCTCTTAAAACCACAATTATGCCTTCCGCATCACCGCAACCAGTGATTGTTGCTTAATGGATTTTAAGCTTTTTTTAATTATTATTGCTCTTTAATGTGCATTGGAAATTAGAACCAAACTTGTAAGTTTGACTAATGTCATTAAGTTGGCGAATTGTTAACTAAAATACCTCAGTAAATATACGCAAATTTAGCAATTTTTAGCTAATGAGATTGGAGAGTAAAAGGTGAAGTATCTTCGTAATCTTATTGCTTAATCAATAACAGGTTGATTAATAAATTAAGTTTAAAATCTGATTGTCTATTCAACGCGACTCAGCTCAGAATATTATCTAAAGTGACAACAAAATTAGGATAAGAGATAGACGCAGCTTCAGCACGATGAATTATAGTTTGACCCCGAGCATTTAAGGCGGCGATCGCCAAGCTCATGGCAATGCGATGATCGGTAAAACTGTCTACTTCTGTACCTGTCAAACTGCTGCCTCCATTAATTTCTAGTCCATCGGCAAATTCGGTAATCCTCGCTCCCATTTTGTTGAGTTCCGTTGCCATTACAGCTAAGCGATCGCTTTCTTTGACCCGTAATTCGGCGGCATCTTTGATTACGGTTGTTCCCTGGGCAAATATGGCAGCAACTGCCAAGATTGGGATTTCATCAATCAAGCGGGGTATTAAATCTCCTGAAATTTCACAGGCTTTGAGCTGACTAGATCTTACTCTCAAATCAGCTACAGGCTCCCCTGCTACCAGACGTTCGTTTTCTCTGGATATATCTGCCTCCATCATCTCTAAGGCTTCTAAAATACCCGTGCGGGTAGGATTAACTCCCACATTCGTAATTAATAGCTCTGAGCCTGGAATAATCGCGCCTGCTACTAGCCAAAAAGCGGCTGAGCTGATGTCTCCAGGAACAATTACCTTTTGCCCTTTGAGCATTGGCTGACCCGTTAAAGTTACGCTGTTAGTTGAGGTATCAATATCGAGGGTGGCACCAAAAGCCTGAAGCATTCTTTCGCTATGGTCACGGGATAAAGCAGGTTCGGTAACGGTAGTTTTGCCCTCCACCATCAAGCCAGCTAGAAGAATACAAGATTTCACTTGCGCCGAAGCAATGGGAGAGTGATAGTGTATTGGTTTTAACTGCTGTCCTTGAACAGCTAACGGAGCTAAAGAATTCCCTTTTCTGCCCCAAATACTAGCTCCCATTTGAGTTAAGGGATTAATTACCCGCGACATCGGACGAGAGCGCAAGGAACTATCCCCCGTCACGGTAAATAAACGCTTCGGGTGAGACGCCAGTAACCCTAACATCAAGCGCATGGTGGTTCCCGAATTACCCGCATCCAGTACGTCCTCAGGCTCTCTTAAATTACCGATACCAACCCCTGTAACAGTTACCTGCTGAGAATTTAACTCAGAAATTTCAGCCCCCATGGCACGAAAACAGGCGGCAGTACTACGAGGATCTTCCCCTAACAATAAACCTTTAATAATAGTGTCCCCTTCAGCGATCGCTCCCAGCATCAAAGCGCGATGGGAAATGGATTTATCTCCTGGAATTGCAATTGTCCCTCTTACTGCATTGAACATATCTTGGGGATTAATTAAGAGTTGTTGCGAATTTTCTGCACCGTCTTGGATACTAACAATAGGAGAGGGCATGAGATAGTAAGACAATAATTTTCGTAGCCAATCTTAGCAGAATATGGTTATGCGACGAGAATTACGATCCCCTATGGATAAGGATAGATTGAGCTAGTAATTCAGCCCTAGATTCCAGATTGAAATTAAAGCAAGATTATCTGTCAAGGTCTTGATTCTTCAAAAAGTGGGAGCGTATTGGCAAGAATCCTAATTATAATGACTGATGAATTACGATCGCATTTCGTTCAGGACGACTGAGAAATCCCTCTTGCTCTAATTGATTAATAAGTTTTGTAACTGTAACTCTAGTGGCGCCAACGAGTTCTGCTAATTCTTGATGGGTCAGACGCAGATCAATCAGCTGACCGATTTCCATTTCTTGACCGAACTTATGACTAAGCCAAACGAGAATTCTGCGTAGGCGCTGATAAACTTTGTGAGAGCGCAGAATACACAGTACTTCTTCTGTTTGCTGGATGTGACTTTGAATCAAGTCAGTAATTTTAGAGGTGTATTCCAGGGGAATTGACAAAGCATGAACCGTCGTCAGGCATTTTACCTGATAGGGATATACCAGCGATAAGGGTTGCCCAATTAGGTCATCTTCTCCCCAGTACCCCAGAGTAATTGGCGTTCCTTCTTCTGTCCAGGTACAGGTTTTTACAATGCCTTGTTGCAGTAACCAATAATGGTTAGGTTCAAGGGTCATCAAATCACCAGAGGCAAAAGTTTGCAATTTTACATTCTGTTTCGGTTTCTTTTGCGTCAAAGTATTGATAATCATGAAGATAATATATCTAAAATATCAGTATCGTGGACAATTGTTCAGGATCATAGTCAATAACTGAAAGGAAATCAATTATTTATTAGTTCGAGCAAAGCTGTATATCAACTGGCTTTCAATCGTACTGCATATAGTGGAAGGCTTCTTTTCCAGACTATGATTTTGTCGATCAAGCTTGATTTGTAGGCTACTCATGGGATCTTCTCCAGAAGCAACCAAAAACTCTAAACGACTGAGTTCGGGATGAGCGGCCAAATGATCCAAGATGGTGGTAACTTTTGCCAAATATGAGTGCTGTTGATCGCGATACCAGTTTGCACTAGCCAGGTTGGCTCGATCAAAGCCAAGATGAAAGATTAAATCAGAACTGCTAAATAAGGCGATCGCAATTGGTCGAGCCTCTTCCTGTATCAACAAGCCCTGTTCCTGCGCCAAATAGCGAATTTTATCGAGCTTTTCGTAGCGTGCTTCAGGGGATATCGACTGTGTTTGCCAAGATACTGCCACTGTCATGAGATAGGTTTGCAGGAGCAGATGACCAAGTTTCTTGGCTTTGGTAGCAAGATATCCAGAGTTATAGTCAGTTGCCTCAATTAACAAGGGAAGACGATCCACAATTTCCAAGCCATAACCTTTTAAACCAGCTATTTTACGCGGATTATTGGTAATTAGCCGAATTTGCTTGACACTTAGATCGTTGAGAATTTGCGCCCCCATGCCATAATCCCGTAAATCGGCGGGAAATCCTAACCGTTCATTGGCTTCTACTGTATCTAGCCCCATATCCTGGAGAGTATAGGCTTTGAGCTTATTTACCAGACCGATTCCTCGCCCTTCTTGACGGAGGTAAACCACTACACCTAAACCATGAGCCTCAATCATTTTTAAGGCTGCCTGAAGTTGCATGCGGCAGTCACAGCGCATTGAACCTAAAGCATCTCCCGTCAAACATTCCGAGTGCATTCTTACCATTGCCGGCTTGGTAGCCAACTCCGCAGGATCTCCTTTAACAATTGCCAGATGTTCTGTTTTATCAAGGGCGTTGCCATAGGCATAAATCTGAAAATCACCAAACTGGCTGGGAAACTTACAGACAGTCTCGCGATAGACAAAGCGATCATGTTGCAGACGATAGCTAATCAAATCAGCAATACTAATTAACTTTAGATTATGTTCTTTGGCATACTCTAATAGCTGAGGTAGCCTAGCCATCGAACCATCAGGATTTTGAATTTCGCAAATTACCCCCGCAGGATAAAGTCCCGCCAGTCGAGCTAGATCGACTCCTGCTTCCGTATGTCCCGCTCGTTTTAAAACCCCACCATTTCTGGCTCGTAACGGAAAGATATGTCCAGGTCGAACCAAATCTTCGGGAATGCTAGCAGGATTAATCGCTACTTGAATCGTGCGGGCGCGATCTTCTGCCGAGATCCCTGTCGTTACCCCCAGCTTGGGTGAGGCATCGATGCTAACGGTAAAAGCAGTTTGATTGCTGTCAGTATTTTTACTCACCATTAGAGGCAAATCAAGAGCATCAAGGCGATCGCCTGTCATGGCTAAACAGATTAAGCCCCGAGCCTCCACTGCCATAAAGTTGATCATGCTGGGGGTGGCAAACTGAGCTGCACAAATCAGATCCCCTTCATTCTCTCGATTCTCATCGTCTACGACTACTACAGAACGACCTGCTTTAATATCAGCCAAGGCTGAATCGATTGAATCAAACATGACGGAATTATTTTGAGGAGTATCCACTGCAAATAGTTAGCTAGGGTTTGGATTACTGGAAAGTTAACTGCTGTTCTCCAGTAATTGTAACTTTTTTCCCCTGATTAATCTTGGTTCGTCAGCTTTTCGATTCTATCTTTTCTTCGCAGACAGCGTCTGTAATTATTTATCAATCGAAGTTTCCCACATTTCATTCCATTCAACAAAGCTGTTATCTAACGGTTTGGTACTGACTACAACATCGTCTCCATCTCCAAACTCCATTTCACGACCATCACCAACATATATTGTTATGTTGGTGAAATTAAGCTCCACCATATGCGGAGTTTGATTATATTCATAGACCTGAGCCGAGATTAAATTCTGCCCAATACAATTTGACCAGGGTTTGAACTGAGAGACATTCCACGTAATTAGGGTTGATGTTGGCAAATAAAGATGATTGAAACCTACATACAAGGAAAAATGATCCTGCCAACCAGCGTTTTCATCCCAGGTAATTATGGCTCTTTGATTTTCAAAGCTGAGAATAACTTCTCCCCCAAAATAGAAGGTAGGCATCTCAATTGCTGAAGCATCTACTTCATATTCAAAGCAAAAAAGCTCTACATCGATTAACTTTGCGCCAACTATTTTTTGGAGCTGAGATGTAACCCTTTCTGCCAGGAGATTCATGAAATTTTTGTTCCACCTAAATAATTTAGTCTTATCAAATACTAGAGTGGATCATTATGTGTTGAGCAATCATCAAATTCTAATCATTTTTTCAACCCAACTTGCAAGCCTATTTCCTACATTCAAATTTTCTTGCTAATAGTAATAAACTCTTCCTTTCCTCGTATACATTATTTCAGCGACAATGTAAAACGGTATTTGTCTAACTGAAGAACTTGTTTCTGCTTCAATGCAATATAAAATATCTTCTGGTTCGAGAAATATTAGCTTGTTTATAGAGTTAATTTATGTCAAACTAACTCTGCGAAAGTTAGGATGATAAAACTCGGAAGGAAAACTTTTGGGTAGACAAAAGTCTTATCTAGAATGCTGTCTACAATTAAATCTGAATCAATAATATAAAATTACGTATCTTCAAGGTTTAATCTCTAACAACTAAAGAATCACCATCTTTTTTTATATTTCTTAAAAATTTATTGATTTATCTTACAAGGCAGCAAATCAATAATAAACTGGGCTTTAATATATTACGTACCTTCGCTACATCTCAGTTAATTTGCTAATCTAGCAGTTCGGAAATTTTAACTTTTCGTTTCAAACGTTCAGGCAATCTATTTAATTCCCCAATACCGAAACAATCTAACTTTTTAGAGAGTATTCTTCTATGGTTTTGACTACATCAGCTCAATCGTTAACAACAGAAGCAACATCAACAATAATAGAACACGATCCCGTGAAAACAGCCCAGGGGGTATATATTACTGTTCATGGACACTTCTACCAACCACCGAGGGAGAATCCATATCTAAACACGATTGAAAGACAGCCTAGCGCTCATCCTTATCATGACTGGAATGAACGCATTCATTATGAATGTTACCGCCCGAATGCCTTTGCACGAATTCTGAATCATCATCAAGAATTAGTCGGGATCGTTAATAACTTCGAGTATCTGAGTTTCAATATCGGTGCCACGTTGATGTCTTGGTTAGAACAATATGATCCCGAGGTTTATCAGAAAATCTTAGAAGCTGATCGCAAAAGTAGTCAAAGACTAAACGGTCATGGTAACGCGATCGCTCAAGTCTATAATCATATTATTCTGCCCCTAGCAAATTATCAGGATAAGATCACGCAAATCCGTTGGGGAAAAGCCGATTTTCACGCTCGATTTGGGCGGGAGCCTGAAGGGATGTGGCTGGCAGAGACAGCAGTAGATTATCCTACTTTAGAAGCTTTAATTGAAGAAGAGATTAAGTTTATTATTTTGGCTCCTTCTCAGGCTGAGAAATGCCGTGTGATGCCGAATGAAGAAGAGCCTCAGCCTGAATGGGATCAAGTAGGTGGTCAACAAATCGATCCCACTCGACCCTATCGTTGTTTTGTGGATAGCGATCGCTATATTGATATTTTCTTTTATGATGGTCCCATCTCTCGCGATATGGGCTTTAATGATGTGCTGGCGACAGCTAGCAATTTGGCTGACCGCTTAGGACAGGCAGTTAGAGGTGATTCTCGTCCTGCACAGTTAATTAGCGTTGCCACCGATGGCGAAACCTTTGGACACCATAAGGGTGGAACGGAAAAGTGTGTGGCATATGCCTTAAGCCAAGAGTTTAGTAATCGCGGTTGGACAGTAACCAACTATGCTCATTATTTAAGTGTTTCTCCTCCAACTTGGGAAGTAGAACTAAAGCCTGTTACCGCCTGGAGTTGTGCTCACGGAGTTGACCGCTGGCAGGACGACTGTGGTTGCGCTAGTGGTGGAGGCTGGAATCAGCAATGGCGAAGACCCCTACGTAATGCTCTAGATTGGCTGCGCGATCGCTTAATTACGGTCTATGAAGAAATAGGCAGTAAGTTTTTCGGCGATCCCTGGTTAGCTCGCAATGAATATATTCAAGTCTTGGGAGATCGCTCTCAAGATAACGTGGCAAGGTTTTTAGCTAAGCATCAAGCCCATGAATTATCGCGTAGCGAACAAATTGACGCTTTGCGTCTTTTAGAGATGCAGCGACACACTCTATTGATGTATACCAGCTGCGGGTGGTTTTTTGAAGAAATTTCTCGACCAGAAGGGGTACAAATTCTCCGCTATGCGACTCGGGCAATGGAACTGGCGGGGGCAGTAGCTGGAGTTCATCTCCGACAGAAGTTTCTCGGGTTTCTGGCTTTAGCACCGAGCAATGTTGAGATGTTTGGCAATGGTAGAAAGGTATTTCAAGATTTAGTTGCGCCTTCCCAGGTGAGTCTTCAGCAGGTGGCGGCTCACTACGCTATTAGCTCGTTGTTTGCTGACTATCATCATCGAGAACGAATCTACTGCTACGAGGTCGAGCAACTAGATTATCAGAAACAGAAAATGGGGACACTGACCCTTTCAGTGGGACAAATTCGCCTGACTTCAGAGATCACCTGGGAAACAAAACATTTTGTCTTTGCCGTATTGCATCTGGGAGGCTGGGATTTCCACTGCTGTATTACAGGTTTTGATGGACGTTTGGCGTATGCGGAATTAAAAGAACAGCTCTTTGCTGATATTAAGCAAGCAAGTGCCGCACAAGTGATTTTAACCATGAATCATTTGATGGGGAATCATTCATTTAGCCTCCAGCATCTTTTTGCTGAAGAAAGGCAGCGCATCGTACGATTATTAACCGCCCAAACTAAAAAGCATCTCGATCAGCTCTATACTCAGGTGTATCGCGAAAACTACAGTATGCTGGCAGCATTTCAAAGGGAAGAGCTACCAGTACCTCAAGAATTAAAAGTAGCAGCAGAGGTGGCATTGTCTTTTCGCTGTTTAGAAACGGTGAGAGAACTGGAAAAGGCAATTGAAGAACCTGCGGTTATGGATAGCTGTTTGGCGGAATTAGCTGCTACTGCCACGGAAGCCCACTATCTGGAGTGTTGGCTCAATATACCTGAAGTAAAGATAATCTTAGAACAGACCATAGTTCGCCTCTTATGGCAATTATTATACGATGGCAACCCTGCTAGCCTGGCTGCTGATGTGAAGCGAATTCAAACAGCGATCGCTTTAGGGGAGCAATTAAGTCTGGGGTTAAAGTTAGATCAGGCTCAAGAGGTTTATTTTAGCTGTCTCCATCAATATATCTTGCCTAACTGTCTGATTGATTCTACCAGTCCCGATCACAACAGTTGTCGCTGGAATATTACTGAGATTAAGCCTTTGCTAAAACTAGGACAAAGCCTGGCGATCGACGTTAGCAGTTGGATGAATTAAATTGATTACGGCGTTGTTGGGCTAAAATATTCACTTTTAGACACCAGCAACGTCTAATTTTCTAGCAGATCTTTGGCTTTGTGATAAACAACTTTTTCTGACTCGGTGGCAGTAGCCAGAGACTCGGCATGAATTTTTTCTAAATTAGCAATATAATCAGATTTCTGATTCAATGTTGGATTAGATTTGGAAGCGGTAATCATCGATAATTGTGCCCTCAAGGGAAGCTGTCGAAATACAGCTAAGCGTTTTTCTAGAGATGACATTAATAGTAGTTAGATATGGACTTTGGTCATTGGTCATTAGTGGTTCGCTTTTAAAATCCTGATGCAGATTAGATTGGCGATCGCTAATTGGGTTACGGTACAGTCAATTGAAGATTAGCTTCGCAACAGCACAGCTAATTGATTGCCTACGCTGATATTATCAACACATAGGATTAAACTAAATTAATTATTTCTCTCATGTATGGCTACCATTGCTAAAGTCGCTTGCCTTGCCATTCTCACTAGTTGCTTGCAGCCCTCTCTCTCCTGGGCATTGCCACCTGCTGAAGATGTTCCCGAAGAAATTTTGCGTACAGAAATTATTCTCGAAGGGAGATCTCCAATAGATGGTAAACCGCTGTCTGCCTCAGAATATGAAGAACTCAAGGCAAACTTAGCTCAAAGTCGTTTTAGCCCACAGATTGACTCAGATATTAGACAGCTCATCTTTTTGTTACAGATTAGGAAATTTATTAAAACTATAATTCCTTTCTATTAATCGGTTTTATCTAAAAATCAATAATTTATTTATATTGTGCTGAAAAATAGTTAGAGTATTTATACAAATACTTTAATAAAAACCAGTCACGTAATTTTGCTGTCTTGGTTGGCTTCAAGCTTACTTGATTCAGTATTCTGCCTAATTTTAACAATTTCACAGCTAATACATACTCAGTTATTAATACTTTGATGTCTTCAACTATTGCTCCAGAACAAGTCAATCAGATCGTTCACAATCTTCATCACAACCCATTTGAAGTCTTAGGTCGTCATCCTTACGAACAAAATGGCAAGGTTCAAAGCTGGGTAATTCGCGCTTATCTTCCCGATGCCGCAGCAGCATGGGTAGTCTGTCCCGAAGAAAGAACTGAGTATCCGATGCAGCCGATGCACAATCCTCATTTCTTCGTCTGTGTGGTGCAGAATCCTCAGCTGGCAAACTATCAATTACGGATCAAAGAAGGAGACACAGAACGGGTAATTTACGATCCCTATGCATTTCCCTCTCCTAAGCTGAATGATTTAGATATTCATTTATTTGCGGAAGGTAATCATCATCGTATTTATGAAAAGTTAGGAGCGCATCCTACCGAAATAGATGGAATTGCTGGAGTATATTTTGCGCTTTGGGCACCTAATGCCAGAAACGTCTCGATCCTCGGGGACTTCAATTGCTGGGATGGTAGAAGCCATCAAATGCGTAAGGGTAGTAGCGGTATTTGGGAATTGTTTATTCCTGAGTTGACCTTTGGTGCAGCTTATAAGTACGAAGTCAAAAACTGGGAAGGACATATTTACGAAAAATCCGATCCCTATGGTTTTCAGCAGGAAGTTAGACCCAAGACAGCTTCAATTGTGGCAGATCTTGATAGCTATCAGTGGCACGATGCAGAGTGGATGGAAGAGCGCCGTCACAGCGATCCTCTAGCCAAACCGATTTCCGTCTACGAACTTCATTTGGGTTCTTGGATGCACGGCTCAGCAGACGAACCAACTCAGTTATTATCAGGAGCATCTGAGTCAATTCCTGTCTCCGAATGGAAGCAAGATGCACGTTTTCTTAGTTACTACGAGTTAGTCGATAAGCTAATTCCCTACATCAAAGAGCTGGGCTACACTCACATCGAAATGCTTCCTGTAGCGGAACACCCTTTTGATGGTTCTTGGGGATATCAGGTCACAGGTTACTATGCTCCCACCTCTCGTTATGGTAATCCTGAAGACCTCATGTACTTTGTCGATCAGTGCCACAAGCATGGCATTGGTGTAATTGTAGACTGGGTTCCTGGTCATTTCCCCAAGGATGGTCATGGTTTGGCATTTTTTGACGGCACACATCTTTACGAACATGCTGATCCGCGCAAGGGAGAACATAAAGAGTGGGGAACTTTAGTTTTTAACTATAGCCGTAACGAAGTACGTAATTTTTTGGTAGCCAATGCTCTCTTTTGGTTTGATAAATATCACATTGATGGTATTCGGGTTGATGCGGTAGCTTCGATGCTCTACCTCAACTACTGTCGTAAAGATGGAGAATGGATTGCCAATGAGTATGGCGGTTGTGAAAATATTGAGGCGGCGGATTTCTTGCGTCAGGTGAATAGTCTCTTGTTTAGTTATTTCCCTGGAGTACTCTCCATTGCTGAAGAATCAACCTCTTGGCCGATGGTATCCTGGCCTACCTACACAGGTGGTTTGGGCTTTAACATGAAGTGGAACATGGGTTGGATGCACGATATGCTGGATTACTTCCACATGGACCCTTGGTTCCGTCAATTCCACCAAAATAATCTCACCTTCAGTATGTGGTATCACCACAGCGAAAACTATATGCTGGCTTTGTCTCATGATGAAATTGTTCACGGTAAGAGCAATATTATCGGTAAAATGCCAGGGGATGAATGGCAAAAGTTTGCCAATGTTCGCTGCCTTTTTGGCTATATGTTTGCTCATCCTGGCAAAAAGACCATGTTTATGAGTATGGAATTTGCTCAATGGAGTGAGTGGAACGTGTGGGGAGATCTCGAATGGGATTTATTGCAATACCATAGCCATAAGACCTTGAAGCAGTATTTTGCTGAGCTGAATGCCGTCTACAAAAGTGAACCTGCACTATATAGTCGAGACTTTGAAGAAGAGGGTTTTCAGTGGATTGACTGTAGTGATAATCGTCATAGCGTGGTGGCATTTATTCGTCGTGGCAAAGATCCTAATGAATTTATCGTTGCGATCTGTAACTTCACTCCCCAACCCCACAGCCACTATCGCATTGGGGTTCCTGAAAAAGGATTTTATACCGAAATCTTTAACAGTGATGCCAGTAAGTACGGCGGTAGCAACATGGGTAATTATGGTGGTAAATGGACTGATGATTGGTCATTCCATAATCAAGCATATTCTTTAGATTTATGCTTACCTCCTCTGGGCGTCTTAATGTTTAAGATTGATCGCAAGAAAACCCAAGCGGCATTACAGGGTAATTAGACCCAAGCTAGGGTGGGCATAACCAAGAACGGTAAGTTCTACTAGACAATCTGTTTAATGCCCACCTTTATTTAAGATTTAATAGAACCAAAAGATTAATTTTTGCTCTTAACCGCAATCTTTAATTCGATTCTGGGTCGGGATTAATGAAATGTGGTGGGCAATATACTTTTTATAGCATCCTAATTTGCTGGTGTTGTATTTGCCCACCCTACAAGAGGTTCATAATTGTGAATCGCGAAAGCATCATGAAAATTTCATATAGTACGTCTGATGTGAATTAAATTTTAGGAAGGAGTAACAAATTCGAAAGTCAGGACATCCATAGCAAAGCGAACGCGAAGAAGAAGGCGCAATGTATGAGAAGCAATCTTGGCAGTCAGA
>JBCDEP010000040.1:0-42626 GCA_039179675.1 Cyanobacteria bacterium P01_G01_bin.67 | reverse complement strand
TTTATTTTGAATAATCATATTTAGCTTTGTAGCTTGAAATAAAATAGCTATTGATATTTTGTTATAGCATTAAATTTATAAATGTCAATAATTCAGGCTAATAGAATAGACAATGCTAGGAAATAATTAGTCGTGTCTAAATATAATGTCATTGTGTTGACTGCAAAATTTGAAGAAGAGTAATATACACAATATATGAAGAGTAATTAAGGTGTTGTGTGGAGTTGACAACTGTCTTTTACTCACTTACGATGCAAAACACCTCTCGTCGTTTACTCTGAGGATTGGCTCGAAAAACCAGCCTCACCTTGATTACTCTCCAAAGATTTTCCTTGATGAAGCTTTGTGCGAAGCTTATCTTGTCACAGCTTAATTCTATTGAGCTTGATTATTCTCTTGTTGGAATCAGCTTCCATCAGCAATATTACTGGGATTCACACCCAAAAAAACATTGACAAACTTTAGCTAACTTGATTAGTATTGCTGACGTGTGAGGAGGGAACAAAATTTGAGAGCCTAGACGCTACACGGCTAAGTCTTAGGCTCTTTTTTTTAATAACCATCAAAATTAAACTTTGTTTAATTTTGATAGAACTTCATTAGGACTAGGTTGAGCTGATATGGCTCCTAGCTTAGTCGTAGTCAAACTACCTACTGCACAGGCATATTTAACTATATCCTGAGCTATTTGAGGATTACTTAACTTATGTATCCCTTCTTGACATATTTGATGGATGAAACCTGCAATAAAGGCATCTCCTGCTCCAGTAGTATCCTTAGCTGCTACTTGCAATGGATTAACTGTCCCTTCATTATCACTTAAACAGTAGCTTACCTGAGCATCACCATTACTGACTAAAACGCCTTCTACAGAACCCAAATGATAAGAGATTGCTCCCGCATCAGCAGTGTTAAATAGCCACTGAGCTTCTTCCTCAGCTAACTTAAGAAAGTCAACATATTGCCAGAGATCTTTAATCAGTGGTAGTGCTTGCTGTTGGTCTAGCCAAAACATTGGTCGCCAGTTGACATCTAAAACTATTTTTAAGTGATACTCAACTGCTAAGTTTAACGCTCGTAAGATTGCAGCTCTACTTTGAGGATAGGCTAGTTCAAGAGTACCTAAAACTAGATATTCTGCATCTAAAAATAGTTCTGTCGGTAGGAAATTTGGTTGAAGATAGGCATCGGCAAACTGATCGGCTGGTTGATTACCAAAACCAGCAAAAGTGCGATCGCCTTGCTCAGTTAGAGTCACATAAACCTTTCTGGTAGGGTGCTGCTCGTGATATTGAACCCCAGAAGTATCGACTCCAATTGAGTCTAGAAGTGAAACCAGTTCTTTACCTGGTCGATCTCGACCGACACAACCAATGAATGCCGCAGGGGTTCCCAATTTTGTTAGGGCGCAAGCTACATTAGCTGGTGCGCCCCCTGGATAGTCAGTCCAAGATGTAATTTCTGATACAGACTTGCCCAATTCATCAGCAAGACAATCAAACAATATTTCCCCTAGGCAAATAACTTTAGCTGGGCGACGAGCGATCGCTTTTGTGTTCAACTTGCTCCCTCAGTAGGTACCACTTCTTAATATCTTTAATTTTCAGGTTATCCCTTCCTGAAAACAACAATGTTTAAGAAGGTTTATATTTTTTGATTGCCTCACTTTAATAAATATTTAACAAAGCAACGTTTGACAAAGAAATTTAAACTTCGCCGCGGATTTCTTCCACAACTCCATCTCGTAATACAACTTCTACATTAAGCTTTTTAACTAGATTATCCCCCTGTTCGAGGCGGAAGAAGCTTTCCATCTGTGCTTGAACTACCTCTTGATCTAGTTCTAAGAGCTGAATTTGCTGTAGCTGTTGAAGAAACTGGTTTTTTTTCTCCAGCATCTCCGCTTTTTTTTGATTTACTTGTCCTTGGATATTCTCGGTTTGTTTTTTTACTTGAGGACTTCCTCCTCCCGCTTGCTTAGTAATTTCATCAATAGTTCTTTTGCCCTGCATCTCTAGCTGCTGCATCTGCTTATCAAGCTGTGCTACCTGTTTTTGTAGCTGTTGAGTTGCTTCTTCTTTCCATTGAGCAGTAACGATTGCTTTAATTGTTACTGGACGTTTCAAAAGCAGACTGGCGTTAGAATAATCCATGATTTTGGTTTCTTCGTTAATGATAAATTGTGATAGCAGCTTAAAGGTTACAGTTTGTTTTCTAGTCTGGCTAGATTATTCCCTGAATTTTTAATCTTTTTAGTTTTAGCTTATAAATTTGGTTTTGGAGTCATTTATACTCTGTTTGTCCAAAAATAGGAATAAAGACTCAATTACTAAACATTTCATCAATTAATTTTTGATACTTATCTCTGACCTGGGGACGTTTGACTTTAAACGTTTGGGTCATGGTGCCATTTTCCTGAGAGAAAGGTTCTGTAATAAAGCGAAATTCCGTAATGCGATCATCTGGACGATAGCCAGGACGATTTTTTACTTCTCGGCTCAATTCATTACGATACAAAGTCACAATAGCTTGATGATAAAGATCACTCTGAGGTAAAGATTCAGGAGGACTGTTGACTTCAGGTAGTTGGAGGTCTAGGTTTTGCTCAACAAGCCATTTTTGGAGGTTTTCTAAATTTGGCACGATTAAAGCCCCCAATGATCGCTGATCCTGACCAACCAGCATAATTTGCTCAATATAGCAGCTGCGAACGCAAGCATCTTCTACTGGTTGGGGTTCAATGTTTTCACCATTAGTTAATACGATAGTGTCCTTTGCTCGTCCTGTAAGTACCAAATCATTATCAGGAGTTAACCAACCCAAGTCTCCGCTGTCAAACCAGCCTTCGCTATCAATGGCTTTCGCTGTAGCTTCGGGATTTTTATAATACCCCTGCATCACCTGACCACCACGAATTAAAACCAGACCTCTTTGTCCCTGAGTCAGCTTTTGACGGGTTTGGGGATCGACAATTTTGATTTCTGTTTCGGGAAATGGTCTTCCTGCTGTCCCTCTAACGTTGTGTTGGGGACTACGCCCATTGGTAATCGGGGAAGTTTCCGTGAGTCCATAGCCGACAAAAACGTCAACACCTACGGTTTGGTAAAAGTCGTCTAAATACTTTGCTAGAGAGCCACCGCCGCTGCAAACTGCTTGAATATTTCCCACACCACTGCGAATCTTGTGATATACCAGTTTATCTCCTAAAGCATGAATGGGATAAAGCAGCATTGCTTTCAGTCTGGCGATCGCCCGTTCTGTTGCTGAGACATGAAAATTATTGAGGCAAGTATTATTAGCAATTCGTTGTGCGGTAATGTAACGCTCTGACTGTTTGAGAAAAAACTTGACTAATTTTTGTTGCGTAGGCGATTGGCTACAAAGGAGTTTTTGCACACCATCATAAAGAGATTCCCAGAGACGAGGGACACCTACCATATAGGTTGGCTGAAATTTCTTCAAATCTTGTTTGAAGTGACGGATCGAAGTATAAACTTGAGTGGTTCCCTGAGAGAGAAAAAAGTACTCTGCTGCCCGCTCATAAGCATGCCAGCTGGGAAGAATTGATAGCACCACATCTCCCGCTTGGGGCTGAAAAATGGTTTTGACATAGTTTACCTGATGAAGTAGGTTGCCGTGACTGAGCATCACTCCCTTAGGTTTACCTGTAGTACCAGAGGTGTAGAGTAGTGTGGCTAAGGTGTCTTTAGTTTGCGCAACAGGCTCTAATTGCTTCTGTTGACCGAGCTTCATTAGTTGCGAAAAATTCAGAGTTCTCATGGTGCTATCTGCGGAAGGGGTCTCATCGCTGAGCAAAATTACTGGGTTAATCGGTAAGTTTAGTAATGCAACACTTAATTTATCTAGGGTAGCTAAATTTTCTACTACCAAAGCAGTACTATCACTATGCTCCAAAATATAAGCAAGTTCTTGTTGTTCTGCCCCTGATGAGCGCACCACATCCACTGCTCCTGCCGTCATGATGCCTTGGTCGGCAATAAACCAACGAGGACTATTATCGGCAAATAGAGCGACTTTATTTTGGGGGTTAATCCCTAAAGCCTGTAATCCCGCAGCAAACTGTTGAATTTGAGTATGCAAATCTCGATAGCTAATGGCTACTTCTGGTTTAGCATGAGGATCTCTTAGAGCGATTGTGTTATTAAACTTATCCGCTGCAATCCTCCATATTTCAGCCATCGACTGAAGATGAATATAGTCAAAAGTAATGTCTTGAACTGCTGAATTAGCCATCTTCTTCTCTATTGTATTCATAGTTAAATATTTATTCTCCTTCCCCAGAATTAAATAAATGATAATCAGTTATCTGGTGAACTAGAGGGTATTGATGGACAATTTAATATTTGAACTAAACATATTTATTTTGATGCTTAATTAGCTAGAAAATTTTCAGATCGATATTTCAAACAAATAAAAAAATCAATGGCGATCTTTTCTCAAGCAAAAACTTTGATCAAAAAGATACAGTTTTAGATGTCTGTTATGGATGACTAACTTGAGGATTTCTTAACTGTAGTAAACCTTCAGCTATCATTGGTTTGATGAAATGATTACGTATGGTGTCCCGCTTGTGTCCAAACAGTTCAGCTAACATCTAAAACAATAAATATTGCTCAGAGTAGAGTCTAAGAATAGTTTCTCGAACAAGTTCCTGATTGGCATAGCTCTAACCACGGGTGATTGGTATCTCTTTTGCTGCCATATCATAAATAAATGCAGATACTTTCTACAAAAAAAAGTGAATAAAAACAATATTAGACAATAATTTTAGCGATGCACCACTTTGAGCCAATTTTCTACTTCTTGCCAGCCTAAACCTTGACGAACTACTTCGGGTTCATCGGTAGTAAAATCTAGGATAGTCGATACTTTAAAGCCTGGATCGATCTGATTATCGATAATTATATCTACCTGGTTTTCTAGAGCATCGAAGAGATAAGCTTTTTCCACATACATGGTGGGATACTCTCCTTCTTCGTCGGGTAAGTGCGCTGAAGTTGAAACTACTGGGTTACCGAGAGTTTTTAGTAATTCTTGGCATAAAACATTTTCAGGTACTCTAATTCCTGTAGTTTTACGCTTGGGACTCATGACTAGTTTGGGGACTTGTTTGCTTGCAGGCAGTAAAAAAGTATATGGTCCTGGAATCAGGTGTTTCATAATCCGATAGGCGCGATCGCTCACTGTGGCGTATTGAGCTATGTTGGATAGGGAAGAACATAAGAAAGTCAGAGGCTTATCGTTTGACATCTGTTTAATTCTTCTGACTTTTTCTACTCCAGATTTAACGCTGAGATCGCAGCCAATGGCATAAACTGTATCGGTGGGATAAAGCATAACTGCGCCTTTTTTGAGGGCGGCGACAATTTGATCGATAGTTCTTTGCTGGGGATTGCTGGGATGTAGTTCGTATAAAGTTGCCATTGTGTTTACTTCTCTAAGAATTGTTTTTGATTACGTGTTGTCACTAGATCTTAGATCTACTTATCCGTTTTAACTATTGGATGCAGATTTATCTATCTGCGTGCATCTACGTTTATTCGTGGACATTATTTAATGATCTGGCGATAAAATAATGCAAGCTGCTTTATCAATCAACAGTTAAGATTGTTATTGAGTGCAGTTGTAGAAATTTTATGGTCAAGATTGGTTACTTAGACTGTCCTACTGGAATTGCAGGGGATATGTGCTTGGGAGCGTTAGTAGATTGTGGTCTACCCTGGCAATATTTGATTGATAATCTTAAGAGTTTGGATATTGCAACAGAGTATCAGCTGAGAACTGATCTTGTTATACGTAACGGACAAGCCGCGACTAAAGTTGATGTTGAATTACTGCAAGAGCATCATCATCACTCTTCTGACCATCATTATCCTGCAAGACATCTACCAGAGATTGAAAATTTAATAAAATCTGCATCATTATCTGATCGGGTCAAACGTTGGAGTCTTAGGATATTCCAGCGGTTAGCGATCGCTGAAAGTGCCGTTCATGGCATTCCCCCTGAAAAGGTTCATTTTCATGAGGTTGGGGCAACCGACGCCATAGTTGATATTGTAGGAACCTGTATTGGTTTGGATTGGCTAGATCTTGAACAACTGTATTGTTCGCCAATGCCTACGGGAGGCGGTACCATTAAAGCCGCTCACGGTAAGCTATCTGTCCCTGTCCCTGCGGTGGTAAAGCTATGGGAAACAAGAGAAGTTCCAATATACAGTAATGGTATCAATAAAGAGCTAGTTACACCAACAGGAGCGGCGATCGCCGTCGCTTTAGCACAGGATTTTGGTGAGCCTCCTGCGATGAAGTTATCTAAGATTGGCTTGGGTGCAGGTTCGCGAGATCTCGAAATTCCTAATATTCTTCGGTTATGGATTGGCGAAGCAACGGGCACATTACCAACGAATCAGCCCGAGCTAAAGCTACAACAAGAAACGATCACTGTCTTGGAAACTCAAATTGATGACCTCAATCCCCAGGCTATAGCTTATACTCTTGAGCAGCTATTAGCCGCAGGTGCGCTGGATGTCTTTACTCAAAGTATTGGGATGAAGAAATCACGCTCAGGCATTCTGCTGACTGTTATTTGTCATCCAGAAATAGCCAATACCTGTAAATTAATTATCTTCCGCGAAACGACTACTTTAGGTATTCGCGAGCGTACTCAACCAAGAAGTATTCTCAATCGAGAAATTAAGTCAGTCGCTACAAAATACGGTGCAGTAAAAGTTAAAATTGCCAGCTGGGGAGAAGCAGATAAACGACAAATACTAAATATTCAGCCCGAATATGAAGACTGTGCGGCGTTAGCGAGACTACATGGTGTTTCCTGGAGAGAAGTTTCACAAATGGCGATCGCTGCTTGGCAAGAATAAATGTAAAATCTAATTTTTCTTTAGTATATTTCAAAAGTGTTTCGGGAAGATAAACTCTTGATAAACCGCTCAATTGACGCCCATAATATCTAAAGCAAATTATCTAAAGTATACCCTGGCTTAAATTTCTTAGCTGGAGGTATTAATTAATGCAGTTTACTTGTTTTGAGGTTTTGATGCAGTTATTGCGCGATCGCAATGGGTTTCTCGCTGAAATTGAAAATAATAAATATTTAGATAAAAAGATTATTTCCCTGTTGGTTTCTAGCTCAATATTTTTAGCTCTTTATGGGGCAATTATTGGTTCAACTCATGGAGGCTTGCAGATCGTATCTTCGACATTTAAGTTGCCTGCCTTATATCTGCTGACGTTAGTAATTTGTTTGCCAACTCTTTATTTTACAGATGTTGTCTTAGGTTCCCAAAAAACATTTGGTCAATATGTAACTCTACTGTTAGCATCAATGGCAATGATGAGCGTGATGCTATTTGGCTTTGCACCAGTAACGCTGTTTTTCCGTTTATCTATCGATGATTACTGGTTTTTTCTCCTGCTAAATATTATTGTTCTGGGATTTACTGGGGTAGTGGGTATTCGGTTTTTCTATAAGTCAATGATGAGTTTAATTGCCAAGGAGCAATTAGGTAAAGCAGCTGTTAATCGCCACAAATTAATTACGGGGTGGTTATTTCTTTATGGGTTTGTTGGGAGTCAGTTAGGATGGACTCTCAGACCCTTTGTCGGTACTCCCGATCAGCCTTTTGCTCTGTTTAGGGAAATTGAGAGTAATTTTTATATTCAAGTTGTTTATATTATTGCTAAAGTTCTTGGCATCCAGTAATAAGTAGCAACTAAATAGGTGGATTAATTATTTAACATTTACAGTTAAAACAATGCCTCAATCTTGGAAGGAATTAACTATTAGTCAGGCTGAATTAGAGCAGGTATTTGAACCAAGCCTGATTGATAGTTGGGCGATCGCTTTAGGCACTAGATTGATTTTACGCCAACCCCAATCTTGGCAGCCAATCTTAAAATTTGAGGGTTCATGCCTATTTCTCAGCTTGATCTTTAACTTTCCACTAGTTTTAATTGTGAGTCGTAATTTAGGGCTAATTAATAATATTCAGGGATTAACTATTTGTTCCGCGATCGCCTTTACTCTATCTGGCTTATGCTTAATTGCCTTTAATTATTATTTATGGCAAAAGGCGAAGCAGTTAAAGTTATTAAGTAGCTTGTTGATTAAAGTTAAACAGTACAATCAGTTAATTAGTAGTTTTCAGCTTTTGGCTGATCTTAATCGCTTTAGTAAGTACCAGCCACCCGAATACCTCCACAAAACGAAGGTACCTGCGGGTGACCGTTGGTCAGCTTCTAGCATCAAGTCGATAACTGAATTACAAACTGCTTTGAATTTGACCAAGCATGGCATATTAAAAAGTATTGAGCTAGAAAACTATCTTTATTCCCATCGAGATACAGGTTCTAGCACCGCATTTCCTCATAATCCTGCCCAACTACTAGCTGATCTAGAAAATAATCTAGCCGCTATAATCTCCCCTGAAATAGACCGTGATTTGGAATATCAACAGTTACTTAATGAAGCGATTGACTTAGGGACAAGTCTGCATCAAGAAATTAAGCAGTTTTGGACTCGGAGACGGGGTGATTAAAATCTACTTAGCATTGCTATAGAAAGAAGTTATCTGGAAAACATCTAGATTAGCTGCTCGATGGTGCAAACAATTTTTGAGTCAACATTTTGTAGACACCCTTTAACGTCTCTTTTGGTTCATTGTCTAACATAGAATCGCGATAGACGCAGAGTAGAGAACAACCTTCTTCACAACCTTTATATTGCTGAGACTGTTTGTTCAGATCTTGACTACTGTATTCTGTAAGCGGTTTATTTAAACGATTTCGCTGAGAAGAACAGTATTGCACTAACCCAAATTCATCGACATAAAGATATCGTGAACCAGAACGACATTTCCATTTAGGCTTTTGACCCGCCAACAGCTTTCTGCCGTATGCGTAATCACTCAGAGGATAAGGTTTTCCCTGCTCAAAGTATTCGTCCCAAAGCTTGAGATATTCGTCACCCTCAATCTTGATTTGTCCTTGTTCATCGTGCATTAACCCAACCGAGACACTGAAGCCAAGGGCTCGAATTTTAGCGGCGGTTTCGATGAAGGCTAGTTTGGTTGATTCACACAAGACGATGTTGGCATGAACATCAAAATTGGCATGTTCTCGCAAAATTTCTAATTTTGGCAATAATTTCTGTAACGATTTTTGAATATAACCAGTGCGATCTATCTCCAAAGCATCAATACTAATTTGCAAATTACTTAAGCCCGCCTCGTTGAGCTTTTTAATCAATTTTTTAGTCAGCAAAAAACCATTAGTAGTAATTGAGACCTGATTTTGGCGATCGCAATATTTAACGATCTCAACTATGTCAGGATGCATTAGCGGTTCGCCACCCAACAGCGAAGTATTAACCACACGCAAGCGATGAATGGCATCAATTCTTTCTTTTAATAGCTCTAGGGGCACTGGTTGGGAATGGTTGTCAAACTCGGTACAGTAACCACAACTTAAGTTACAGCGGCGAGTTACAATCAGTTGAGCCTCCAAAGGCGATTTCAAAAGAAGCAAATCAATCGCCGATCGCAATGGTTGTTTCACTCGCATAATAAATACTCAAATAGAGACTAAAGCAAGTATCGCATTATTGGAAAAATGCAAAAACTATCAATCAATACAGAATTAATTTCTTAAATTTGTGGTTCTTCAAGGCGATGGCATTGTGTGATTAGATGCTTCAACTTACCAGCTTGAAAATTTCTTGAGCCACTCGATCGCAAACTCCGACTTCTCCCAAGAGAGATCGCATCTGTTGATAGCCTGCGATAATTTCTGCTCTAGCGGCATTATTAGTTAATAATTTAATTGCTTCAGCGGTAATATTAGCGGCTGTGACTGCTTCTTGCTGTAATTCAGGCACAAGTTGGCGATTAATCACTAGATTTGCTGGGGACATTAGAGGCACCTTAAAGCCAATTTTACGACCAATCCAGGCGGTAAGGGGATTGATGCGGTAAATAACTACCTGGGGAACATTAAGTAAGGCAATTTCTAAATTTACTGTTCCCGATTTAGTCAGAGCCAGATCGGCGGCAGCGATCGCATCTAGAGAGTGACTAGTGATAATTTGGGCGGGTAGTTGATATTGATCTACTGCGGCGATGATTGCTTCATGGTAACTAGGCAATGATACAGGAATCAGAAACTTAACCTGGGGAATTTCTCGCGCTATTTGCTGTGCAGCCTCACACATTACTGGCAGCAGATATTTGATCTCTTGTTGACGAGAAGCAGGCAGCAACGTCACAATTTTGGCTTCTGGTTTAAGACCTAAATTCAATCGTGCTTGATTTCTATCTGGTGCTTGTTCGAGGCGATCGAGGAGAGGATGTCCTACCCAAGTAGCGTTGATCTGCTTCTGGGCAAAATATTCCGCTTCCTGGGGAAAAATTGCTAGCAATTTATCTATTACCTTGGCTATTTTGGGAGCATTGTTTAACATCGGTACCGCCCAGTCTTGGGGAGCAATATAGTACACAATCGGGATTTGCGGCAGATGCTGTTTCAAGTAACTAGCCAACGCCAAATTAGAAGCAGGATAGTCAATTAATACCAGAACATCAGGAGCATTTGCTTGAATATATTTCTTCGCCAAACTCTGAATCTTAAGGGTGGGCAAAATAAAAGGAATTGCCTCAACGAATCCCATCGAGCCGATAACCGCCGTATTTGCTAAGACTTCCGCTCCCGCCTGTTTCATGCGATCACCACCTAAACCAACAATTTCTAGCTCAATCTGGTTTTCAGCCGCAATTTTAAATAAAGCCTTGATCAACATTGCTCCCTGTAAGTCTCCAGAAACTTCACCTGTGGCAATAAAAATTCTCATGATGATTCAATGACTCGGTATAAATTAAATTTACTGGTTCTGGCTCTCGATCTTGAATAACTCGCCCAAAGTTAGTGACTATCTATCATAAATAAGATTAGAACTGTTTTAATTAACTCAATAATGTCATGACCAACAACAAGCCCAGTACTAACACCGAATTAGCCAAAGAACGTAATCGGGCGGCGGCTGAACGTACCTTGATGGCTTGGATTCGTACCTGTTTATCTCTAATTAGCTTTGGTTTCGGTGTAGATCGAATTGTAACCGCATTACAAAAATCAACAGTTTATAGCTATATTGACGATCCCCTACATTTAACGCGTATTTTAGGTCTTTCCTTCATTGGCATTGGTACCAGCGCAATTATTTTAGCGGCTTTAGAACACCGTCAGGAATTACGCCATATTCAACGGGATGATTATCGCTATAAATCTCGTTCTTCCCTTGCTTTTGTGGTGGCAGTATCGATCTTCTTTACAGGCTTGTTTGCTTTTGGTGGTATTTTGATTAAATCTTCTGGTAATTAGAACGCTTCAGTTGATAATTCTTGAGTCAGAACTGCTAAATTTGCTTCGAGTTTGTTAGCCTGAACTAATTAATATACGCCCCAAAATTTAAGAAGATTAATCAGGAAATCTAGAATCATCGTTTTATGAATAGGCGTACCAGATTGCCGATAATTCTCTATCTAAAGCTGATCGCGATCGCCATTATATCCTGCTGTATCTGTCTGATATTTAGACCAGCAGTTGCTCCTGTCATTGCCAAATCCCCAGACTGGGTAATTGAGAGTAATCAGTTTGCGGAGCTTTTGTCAGAAGCGATTGAGGCTAAAGACTGTCAACCAAAATTTGCCACCAGTGAAAGTTTGTTGGAAATTAATCCCAGCTTTAGGAAATGCAGGCAAGAGCAGCTACTCAAAGTAGCGCAGCGGTTAGAAAAAAAGCTGGCTCAAACAAAAAATATCGACCTCAATGTAGATTTAGAAATTCTGCTAAAGATTGGACAAGAAAAACTACGTTCCTACAAACTAAAGGAAAAATATCGCCTACCCTATGTCAATCTGAGTCAAGCTATTCTCGATAACCTCAAGTCTGCAGCCAAGGAATCAGCATCACTCTCCAAACAGCAAGTAATACTCAACCAACTCAAGCAGTATGCAGGGCTTGAACCAGGCACCACTGCCCTATCTGAATCTCTCAAACAATCAATTCAAATAAAACTTCAACAATCAGAAATTGTTCTTCCCCGTAAAGATCAACTCCAGAAAGATCTGAGAAACAATGCAGCTCAAATCTATAAAATCCAGGCTTTTTTAGAGCAACAAAACATTACTGGCTATGAATCAGCTTATGCCCAACTGAAAACACAGTTATTCGATTACGAAACGTTTATTCGTCGTCAGGTTTTAACGAGGACAGAGAACGATTTTCGCCTGCCAACTGAACTATACATTCTCAAGTTGCAAGAGCAAGGCATTGAAATACCTCTCCCAGAATTAATGCAGAAAGCCCATGCTGCCTTTATTCAGGTACAGCAGCAAATGGCAGAAATTTCGCCCCAAATTGCTCAAAAAAAAGGTCTGAAGGTATCTAATTATCGAGATGTGGTCCAACTGCTGCAACAAGAACAGCTTTCAGCTCAGGATACTTTGCATATTTATCAACAGCGCGCTCAAGAACTAGAAACTATTATTCAACGGGAACATTTAGTAACTCTCCCCGAAGCTCAATTCAACATTCGTTTAGCCACAGTTCAAGAAAATAAGAATTTTCCAGTCCCGCTCTATGACGCTACTTCTAGTACTTTTGTGATTCCCGTACTTCAAAATCAGCAACAAGCTGAAATTTACAATGATTTTACCAATCCTGCAATGTCATGGACGCTGACGGTTCATGAACTCAGACCTGGACACGATCTACAACATGCCGCGATTAGAACTCAAAGTCTATCTCATGCCCGCACTGATTTTGCGGCGAATGCTACTAGTGTTGAAGGTTGGGCAACCTATGCCGAGGAAATGATGCGTCCGTACATGCCCCTTGAAGGACAATTCATGTCACTGCAATTTCAATTGCTACGTGCTGCGCGAGCATTTCTAGAACCTGAGCTTCATTTGGGCAAAATTACTACTGCTGATGCCCTCAAAGTTTTGACTCAAGATGCTGGATTTTCTGCTTTTTTTGCCGAACAAGAAATTAAGCGATACACCACCAGATTTCCAGGTCAAGCACCTGCTTATTTCTATGGTTATCAACAATTCTTACAATTGCGATCGCAGGCTAAAAAAATCCTGGGTAAACAATTTAGCCCGAAGAAGTTTAATGATTTTGTCTTGTCACAAGGATTCTTGACACCTATGTTATTAAAGCAAGAGCTTGAATCTCAAATCTAGGGTCGGCTTGAGGATTGGTATTTGAGGTGACAATCTGCTTGATCTGAGCCACAAAGGGAATGTCGGCAGAGAAAACCCTGGCAATACGGAATGACTACTGATAAAAATCAAACCCAAATTATTAAGCCCCAGTTAGCGACTCTATTTTTGGTGGGAATTGTAATTTTGGCAGCAGGAATCGCCGTTCTGTGGGCAGCTGGCTATGGTGAGATCGCCGATATATTTGCTTATTTAAATTTGATGCAGGAAAATCCTCCAGTTTGGGTGAATGCACCAATGGTTATGAGTAAATTCCTCTTGTTACCCGCAATTTTGATTTTTAGCTTAGTTTTTGTCATTACTAAAATTTCTCCTGAACCCCGTCCCTGGTCTCGATTTATCGTGGTGGCGATTCTCTTGATTTTAACTATTCGCTATCTTCAATGGCGATCGCTTGCTACCCTTAATCTCAGTAATCCTCTGGAAGGGACCTTTAGCATTGCTCTATTTCTACTGGAAATTTTTGTCCTGTTCAATAGCAGTCTTCAGTTGTTTTTGATGATTCAACTGAAAGATACCGTGCGAGAAAGAGAGCGTTTGGCACAACCAGTAATTGCCGGAACTTTTAAGCCCACGGTTGATATTTTTATTCCCACTTATGATGAGCCAGAATTTATTTTACGTCGCACCGTGATTGGCTGTCAGGAACTAGATTATGAGCGAAAAACAATTTATTTACTCGATGACACCCGACGCATAACTGTTGCCCAGCTAGCAAAGGAATTAGGCTGTAAATATGTAACTCGTCACAATAATGACCATGCTAAGGCAGGAAATATCAATCACGCTCTCTCCCTAAGCGATAGCGAATTTATTGTTATTTTTGACGCGGACTTTATCCCAACCAGAAATTTTCTCCAGCGAACTTTGGGGTTTTTTCAAGATCCAAAGCTTGGTTTAGTCCAAACCCCACAGAATTTTTACAACGTCGATCCCATTGCACGCAATTTAGGTTTAGAAGACATCTTAACTCCCGAAGAAGAAGTCTTTTATCGCCAGCTACAGCCTATTAAGGATGCTGCGGGTAGCGTTGTTTGCGCTGGAACTTCTTTTGTCGTCAGAAGAAAAGCATTAGAGGCTATTGGCGGGTTTGTGACTGATTCCTTAAGTGAAGATTATTTTACGGGAATTCGCTTATCCGCTGAGGGTTATCGCTTAGTTTATATTGACGAAAAGTTAAGTGCGGGGTTGGCGGCAGAAAATATTGCTGACCATGCAAAGCAAAGATTACGCTGGGCGAGGGGAACTTTGCAGGCATTTTTTATCAATTCTAATCCCCTGACAATTCCTGGATTAAGCTTCATTCAAAGATTGGCTCATTTAGAAGGTTTACTCCATTGGTTTTCCAGTATTGCCAGTGCATTTTTTCTCTTGATGCCCCTTGGTTATGCTTTTTTCGAGATTATTCCCATTCGCGCCACTACAGATGAATTCCTGTTCTTTTTTTTGCCCTACTACATAACTCGCCTGACGGTTTTTTCCTGGTTAAATTATCGCTCGCGCTCGGCGATTCTATCTAACATTTATGGTTTAGTCTTGGCAATTCCTCAAGCAATTACGGTGATTCAAGTCATGTTTGCTCCTTTTGCCAAAGGTTTTGATGTCACTCCCAAAGGAACTAAACGTGATCGCTTTGCTTTTAATTGGCAACTGGCTCTACCGTTACTGATTCTGTTTATGTTGACGGCAACTAGCTTGTGGTCAAACCTCTGTGCCTGCATCGTGGCGACAATGGAGTATTCCCCTGGCATGGCAGAGGAGATGAGGGGTTTAAATCTAGGCTGGGTCTGGAGTGCCTATAATTTAGTAACTGTTGGGGTTGCTCTGTTAGTTTTATTAGATGTTCCCCAACCTGATTCCCATCAATGGTTTAAACTGCAACGCACAGTTAAATTAGAAATTAAGACTACTGAAGAGCAAACAGCAACTTATTGGGGAGTAACTACTCATCTTTCAGAGGTGGGTGCTGATATTTCTCTCACTCAGACTAGAATATCCACCTTGATTAAAGATGACTCTTTACCTGTGCAGCTAACAATTTTAGAAGAAGATATTCACCTCCCAGGAAAGATTACTACCCTGGATATCGATGATGATTTTTATACTATTCACGTTAATTTTAATGCTGTAACTTTGGCAGAAGAGAGAAAATTGGTCGCTCTCTTATTTTGTCGTCCAGGACAATGGAAAAGAATTAATTCTCCAGGGGAACTTTATTCCCTTTGGCTACTGTTTAAAATTTTATCCCGACCTAAGTTTCTTTTTGACCGTAACCCCAAAATTAATGCGATTAATGTAGCTCAAACTTCTGGCTAAAAGCTGATGGTTGCTTGTTCAAAGACTCTAATTAATTGTTTTAGTCTCCCTCGCAAATCTTCAACGGAGGTTGCAGCCTGCTTCAAACCCTGAGCAGAATTCACCAGTAGCTCAGCTGTTTTCAAAAGGACTCAGTTCAAACCTACTTAGCTGAATCTCTGATTGGCTGACAGCTGTTTCGATCGCCTGAGCCAGCATTTGAGTAAAATCTGCGATCGCATCACGATTAATTTTTGCTGCTACCCTGCTATTGATATCCGTTAGTTCATTACCATGAATTGAATCAGCCACGAGGGCAAATAGTACAATCATCCGTGACTCAAAAGCTTCCAGAATATGCTGCGTGATTGTGCCTTGCTGCTGGTTTAATGCTGTTGCGGCTTGAGTTAAAGTTTCTTGATGGAGTTGCTCGACAATCGTACAAAAGATAGCTTCCTTATTCTCAAAATGTTGGTATATTGATGTTCTAGACATATTTACCTGCTTGGCAATGTCTGTCATCGAAGTTTTTTCAAATCCATAATTCAGAAAACAACTTTTCGCTGCTTCTATAATGCGATGCGATCGCGTTTTGCTGATTTTTCTGCCATGTATATTTTTCTGCCATGTATTTAGATTCCGTATCGATTGCTATTTGACACTCTGACATCATTCGCTAAAACGTCAAAAAACAACCTGACAAAAAATGAAATAGTGTCAGAAAAGAAATATTCAGAATTAAATCGAAAATTGTTAGAGGGTAAATATTAGCAAAATTAATCACCTGAAAAAAAGCTGAAACTTGGTTTACAGATAATATTGGGAATTTTAAGTCTAATACCAATGCTGATTAGCATTTTAGGCATAACTCAAGGTGCAGAGAGACTAATCTCAGAGAGTGCGATTACACCAAATTTTGACAGTCATTATCCTTATGTTACGATGGTACTATATTCCTCTCAGTCTGATTGTCTGGTGGATTATTCCCTATTCCCAGATTGATTAATGCGTAACATCAGTTAAATATAAAACGACTTTGGTAGGGAACAGACAAAGGGTTCACCCCCATGTATAGGCAATGTGTTTACTCTTGCATAGTTAGACGTAAGCTTCAGGTTTTATAAATTATTTTGCCCACCTACTGATGTTTTTTATGTTTGTGCTTTTTGAGACTGCTGCATCAAAGTAATCACAAAAGCTTGAAATGTCTCAATCCCTCTAAAATTCCTCCTGCACAGGGTGATTGAGCTAAATAATGATTATCATCGCTATTAGTTTCGTACCACTGAATTAGCTCTGGTTTGGCGTTGCTAACAATTAAACCTTTTTCGTTTCCTTGAAACATTGAGATATCGTTACCAGAATCCCCACAGACAATAGTTTTATCAGGAGAAATGCTCCATTTTTCCCGTAAAAATTGAACTGCCAAACCCTTATCCCCATTTTTTGGGAGTAAGTCCAGATCTTGACCTGCACTGTAAATCAACTTGATTCCATAGCCACTTTGAACTAAAGCTGCTTTGAGCTTGGCGATCGTTTCTTCTGCCACTGCCTCTGCTAAATAGTAGCTAATCTTAAAAGGATTTTGTTCTGATTCAGGTTGGGGCTGAAGTTGTTCAAACTGCCTGGCAATTTCTACTATTGCCTCACGATTCCATCCTTGACTGAGGATGTTTGCCCATTGTGCATCATATTGTTGGTAGTTACGGTCAAAATACATTTCCGTTCCCACCGCAGTGATGAGAGCATCGGGAAGAATTAACGATTTTGCTTCTGCCAAGAGACGATAGAGATAAAGAGATCGTCCTGTAGCGTAGACGATTTTGCTGCCATGCTTTTGACGGTGATCGTCTAATTGATGATTAAGCTCTATCAGTGCTGAATCATCACCAACAAGAGTATTGTCTAAATCAGTTACAAATAAAAAAGGGCTCATATTTGAGGCATTCATAAGGATGTTTAAACTTAAATACAGCAACAATGCTACAGAAATATATACAAGTGTGCTGGCACACACATACACTATATAAGCACTCTACTCGGCAGATTGAAAACTATCGTCTGTTTCAACTTAACGAACATGTTCAAACAATTTAGTCTTGAACAAGAGGCAGATCTTGGTTGCTCACTATTTTGCATAACACAGATTAGCTATCCAGACATTTAAGATAGACGCTTTTATTATGCAAGGCAACATAATTTTTCCCTAAAATTATTCTGCTCTTTACAATTGCCGACAGAAACTGGTTAGCTGGAAGTTGGCTTTGGTTAGCAATAATTTTTGGGAATAAGAGGGCTGAAATTTTGGGTGTAGAACTTCGCAGTTATGTCTATTTGGATCGTTTGCAATTACAACATGCGGCATATATTGGCACTGTTGCATCGGGATTTTTGCCCTTACCTGGAGATGCTTCGCTATGGATTGAAATATCTCCAGGTATCGAAATCAACCGTATTACCGATGTTGCCCTTAAGTCTGCCGTAGTTCGTCCAGGAGTTCAATTTGTCGAAAGGCTCTACGGATTGTTAGAAATTCATGCTAGTAAGCAAGGAGAGGTTCAAGCAGCGGGGAGAGCTATTTTAGGGGCATTAGGGGTCAATCAAAGAGATGGTTTGAAACCCAAGATAGTCTCAAGTCAAATTATTCGCAATATTGATGCTTATCAAGCACAACTCGTTAATCGCGACTGTCGTGGACAAATGCTACTAGAAGGGCAAACTCTTTATGTGCTGGAAGTACAACCAGCAGCTTATGCCTCATTAGCCGCTAACGAAGCTGAAAAAGCAGCATTGATTAATATCCTTAAAGTAACAGCCATTGGTAGTTTCGGCAGACTTTACTTGGGGGGAGAGGAAAGAGATATTATTGCAGGCTCAGCGGCAGCCTTAGCCGCTATTGAAAGTGTCAGTGGTAGAGAGGCTCTAGATCTTAGGAAAGAATGATTCAGTCAACAATCAATAAATCTTAGTGTTCCCTAAGCTTACTGTCCTTATTTAGTAGATTTAAGATTTAATGTTGGGATCTGTCTACAAAGCGGGGATAATAAGGAGTGATATGTAGGTGTAAGCGATCGCAGGTAAGTATTTAGTGGCAAATATTGAGCATCTAACTAAATTAAAACAGGGTACAACTAGTTGGATGAAATGGTTGGATCACCATCAGCAGCCAAAAATTGATTTGATTAATGCTGATCTTCGGGGACTTAATCTACCTGAAGCACATTTAGTTAAAGCAGACTTAACAGGAGCCGATCTGACTGGCACGCAGCTAGCTAAAGCTAATCTGACGGGTGTCAACTTGCAATCAGCAGAATTGATTGATACTGATCTTTCCCAGGCTAATTTAACTGGATCTAATTTACAATACGCTTATTTAATTGATGCTGATTTCTTTAAGGCTAATCTCATCGGCTCAGATCTAAGATTTGTGAAAGCAAGAGGAGTAAATTTTAGTCAAGCAAATCTGATTGGGACTTCGATTAGACAGGCAAGACTGCCCCAGGTTAACTTCATGCGGGCTAAGCTCAATCGTGCCAACCTCAGTGAGACAGATTTAGTCAAAGCTAGTTTCGATCAGGCAGATCTTTCTGGGGCGAACTTTTTTGAAGCAGAGTTACAGTCAGCCAGTTTCTATCAGGCTAACTTATATCGGGTTAAGGCGATCGCCACTCATCTCAGTCATAGTTATTTACTGGCGAGTAATTTATCAGAATCTAGTTTAGTCAGATGTGACTTGCGCTGGGCAAACTTGAGCTATGCCAACCTCCAAGGTGCGGACTTGCAGCAAGCGAAGTTAAGAGGCACCAACCTAACTAGAACGAACTTGACAGGGGCGAATTTATCAGAGGCAAATCTACGAGGAGCTAACTTGACTAACGCTGATTTAAGCCAAGCAAATTTAACAGGTGCTGATATTGAAGACACGATTTTTAATAAGGCAACACTGACAGAAACCATTATGCCTGATGGCACAGTGCATTACTAAACAAACCCCTCAACATTACCTACTGCCTAATTTCCTGTTCTCCTGCTTCATTTAATAAGATCTCTCCCTGCTCTCCCAACTTGGGATAAGCTTTTCCCTGACGACGATACATCGCCGCAATATCTGGATAACCCCATTCAAAAACAGTCTTTCTATAGGTTTCTGGATCTAAACGGACTTTATCATATAAACTCCCCTGTAACCGTTGACGTTGTGCCTCAAATAGAACTACTGCATTGGCTACGGAAACATTTAGCGACTGTACCATTCCCTGCATTGGGATAATAATATGTCCATCCACTAAATCCGCTGCCTCGTCAGTAACCCCCCATTTTTCAGTGCCTAAGAGAATCGCTGTGGGCTGAGTATAGTCTACCTGGCGATAGTCAATGGCATCTTCGCTTAAATGAGCGGCATAAACTTTGTAATCATTCTGCTGTAAAGATTTAATGGCAGTTTTAATATCAGGATGGTAATGAAGCTTCACCCATTTCTCGCTGCCCTGAGCAACCTGTGAATATGTTGGCGTATCACTGTGACGATTTACGGCATGTACGGCAAAAACCCCTACCGCATCGCAGGTACGAATAATAGCCGATAGGTTGTGAGGTTTATGCACATCCTCCATCAACACCGTTAGGTCAGGTTGTCTGCGATCTAGAACCTGCTTGAGCCTTGCATATCGTCTGGGAATCATGAGGCAGAGATTTAATAATTGCTAACTAAATAGCCTACTATCGTTTTGGATTAACCAGCAAATTCCAAGATAATGCTTCTAATTGCCTAATCAAGATTACAGCAATCAATTTCAAATCAAAGATTTAATCATGATCGCGGCATTAACCCCAAAAAAGATTGCCCAGATAACCAACTCTAATTTAGTGACTTTACTAAACATAATTAACTTAGACGCTTTTGGACATAAATCTAATTTTAACTAAGTGAGGAATATTTTCTGATTAATTTCTCCCTTGCGTCACTGAATTTAACAGGAAATACGGAAGCAAAGCTGGAAATTGTCTCAAAGCTGATGAACCTGAGATAAAAATCAGGTAGTTTCCTTGAGGGATGGCTATAAATTGGCGGGAAAGCTAAATATATCAGATATATGGCTAGATATATGGTGGCTACTCCCCAAAGCTTGCATGAGTTTGTAAATTATCGTCTGCAACACATCCAGGGCAAAGAAAAAGGCGAAGCTCAGATTTATTTAGAGCGATTTTTTCAGGCTTTTGGTCATCAAGGTATTAAAGAAGTTGGTGCAGAATGTGAGTCTGTAGTTACTAAGGGAAGCAAAAAAGGTAAAACAGGCTTTGCCGATTTGGTTTGGAAACCCCGTGTCTTGATTGAAATGAAGCGGGGAGGAGAAGATCTAAGTAAGCATTACCGTCAGGCTTTTAATTACTGGACGAGAATAGTCCCCAATCGTCCTCGCTATGTCATGCTCTGTAATTTTGATGAGTTTTGGATTTACGATTTCAATAATCAAGTTGATGAGCCTGTAGACATGGTTCGTCTTGAGGATTTGCCCACCAGAGCTTCGGCTTTTGGCTTTATGGAGATTAATGATAAAACTCCCATCTTTGCCAATAATCAAACTGAGGTAACGAAAGAAACTGCCCACAAGATGGGGGAATTATACGAAATTATTCGGCAACGGGGAGAAAAATCAGGATTTAAGCCTTATGTAGCTCAAAGATTGGTTTTACAATGTGTCTTGTCCATGTTTGCTGAAGATCGAGGACTATTACCCGCCAATATCTTTACTCGGTGCATTCATGAATGCTTAGAAGATGGCAAAAGTTCCTACGATACTTTAGGTGGGCTTTTCTCAGAAATGAATCGTCCAGGGATAACTCCTGCTGGTAGATATAAAGGCGTAGATTACTTTAATGGTGGTTTATTTGCGACAATTCACCCCATTGAATTAACCAAGGAAGAATTAACTTTACTAGAGAAAGCAGCTAAACAAGACTGGAAAAAAATTCGCCCCGCTATTTTTGGCAGTATTTTTGAAGGGACAGCCAGTAGTAAACAACGACACAAACATGGAATTCACTTCACGAGTGAAGTGGACATCATGAAAATTGTCCGTCCGACGATTAGTAACTATTGGGATAGCAAAATAGAAGCGGCGAATACTATTGCTGAATTAAATTCTCTACAACTAGAATTACAAAATTATCGCGTACTAGATCCCGCCTGTGGCTCAGGCAATTTTCTTTATTTAGCCTATCAAGAATTAAAAGAAATCGAAAAATCCCTACTGGATAAAATAGCTGCTCGTCGTCGCTCAACCACAGCCAAACAGCAGGTACAAATGGGTTTAGTGACGCCCCTCCAGTTTTATGGAATTGATATCAATCCCTTTGCCGTCGAGTTAGCTAAGGTAACTTTAACTATCGCTAAAAAAGTTGCGATCGATAAATTAGATTTAACGGAAAAAGAATTACCCCTCGATACTCTAGATCAAAATATTATCTGTGAGGATGCTTTATTTACTCCTTGGATTAAAGCTAATGCCATTATTGGTAATCCGCCTTTCTTGGGAGGTAAACATATGAGATTAAATCTGGGAGATGACTATATAAATAGAGTATTTACCAAATTTCCTGATGTTAAAGATGTTGATTTTTGTAGCTATTGGTTTAGATTAGCTCACGATAATATTAGCGACCAAGGACGAGTTGGTTTAGTTGGGACAAATTCCATTAGTCAGGGCAAAAGTCGTAAAGCAACCTTAGACTATGTAACTAATAATGGCGGACATATCCACGAAGCAATTTCAACTCAAGTTTGGTCTGGTGAGGCAAAAGTTCATGTCAGTATTGTTAACTGGAATTATCAACAACCGAGTAAATATTTTTTAGATGATCAGCAAGTTAATATTATTAATTCTTCTTTACAACCCCATATTGATGTTTCTGGTGCAAAAACTCTACAAGCTAATTGTAATAGATGCTTTCAAGGCGTAAGTCCTGTTGGTATAGATTTTATTGTTACAGAACAACAGGTTAAAGAATGGATTTCAGAAGATAGTAAAAATGAAGAGGTCTTAAAGTTGTTTTCTATGGGTCATAATTTGGCGCAAAATATAAACGGTAAACCTGAAAGATGGATTATTGATTTTGCTAATATGAAACTAGAGGATGCAAGTAATTATAAATTGCCTTTTAAACATATTAAAACTTACGTCAAACCTGAAAGAGATAAAAACCGCACTGATATTAGAAGAATAAATTGGTGGAAACATGGAGTAAAAGCCTTACAAATGAGAGAAAGTCTGAAATTATTAGATGTCTGTTTTGCTGTTCCAGAAGTTTCTAAGTGGGCGATTTTTGTTTCTTCTTCTACTAATTGGCTGCCTGGAAATAAAACCAAAGTAGTTGCTTCTGAAGACTATTATATTTTAGGAATTCTCACATCAAAAGTTCATCGCCTTTGGATGCAAGCACAAAAATCCACTTTAAAATCAGATATTGCTTATACTCATAAAACTTGTTTTGAAACTTTCCCGTTTCCGCAAAATCCCTGTAAGGGTGGTTCGCGAACCGCCCCTAACAATAATATTGTAAAAAAAATCCGTAATAAAACTGTTGAACTCCATGAATATCGATCGCAACAAATGGAGCAGAAACAATGGGGAATTACTCAGCTTTATAATGAATATTTCAATGAGCCAGCTAGTAAACTTTATCAACTGCATCAAGAACTAGATCAATTAGTCATGCGGGCTTACAACTTCAAAGTAGATGATGATATCCTAGCCAAACTTTTGGAATTAAACTTAGAATTAGCCGTCAAAGAAAAACAAGGAAAAACAGTTATCGGTGCTGAATCTCCTTTTGAAAATGAATCTGGAAATGAAACACCATTGCAGAATCAGCAAATTGAAAATGCACTTGATGCTATGGCTGAATATGAAAAATCCAAAAAAGAATTTATAGAATTTATAGATATAGCTGAGAGAAAGCAAGAAGAGCAAGTCATCAATACAGAATCTTCTGTTGAAAATAAAACTAAATAATTATCATCAGTTTTACTTAAATTTGTATAAAAATTAAATTCATAATCTTCTTAGAGTTTGTCTGAGAAGTCTTATTTTTTAGGGGAAACAATTTATTCCCTCTTCTAATAGGAGAGAGTTAGGGAGAGGTATTAATTTCAATCGTTCTCCCCCCAAGATGGGGGGGGCTGGGGGGCAAAGCTAAAAATTATAATGTAAAGAAATAACTTTTCAGATGTCCTTTTAGTAAATTCTTAAAAGGCATAGAGCCTAAGGCTTAAAGCTGTAAATAGTATTGTTATCATTTTTAATTCCTTAAATCAGCAACGCCTTACAAGCGATCGAGTAATTGTTTTTTCTTAGCTTGAAATTCTTCTTCAGTTAAAATGCCCTGTTCTTTGAGTTGTCCTAGCTTCTCTAAAGTTTGATAGACATCAGCCGCTTGTTCTTTGTTATTTTCAAGGTCAGAAACATAAGATTTACCCTGTTGAAACGCTTCTTCGTAAGCTTTTTTTAGTTGATCTTCCACAAAATTACTCAGATTGCCAGAATTAGCGAAATGGCTGATAGCAACCTGTCCGACGGCATAGGTTGATGCCCCTGAAGTTAAAGACATGGTCGCACCCCCCAAAACCGTACCCACCCCAGGAATTGCCTTAAGGAAGCTGGCACCTATACGAGCGATGGTCGTTCCTGTCAAAGCGGAAACAAATGCTTTACCCATACTTTTGGAATAATTAACCCCATAAAGTTCTGCTAGCTGCTGGAGCATTTCTAATTGAATTGCGGTAACGGCGGCAAAGTCAACTAGAGGAATAGGGATTAAACCACCTCCCATTGACCAGAGAACATGGGAACGAATAATGGATTGTGCTTTAGCTGTTTTACTTTCAAACATAGGGAACTAAACTCTATTAAAACTTGATTGTGGTATTTGCTTTGAGCGTAGCATATTGCTTTTTTAGCCCCTGTGATTTGATTGCAGCTGACCCTGTACTGTTGTCTCAATAAGTACTTCAAGGATGGCGATCGCTATAAGCCTTTAATAATATTTTGGCGCGGATTAAACTGTTCTAAGGTTCTCAGCTTTTCGTATAGTTCCTTTTCTTCTGGGGTAATATCTTTAGGGGCGATAATTTGAATTTCTACTAGCTGATCGCCGCGATCTCCTGATTTATTAAAGTAACCCTTATTCGCTAAACGAAGTCTTTGTCCAGAGCGCACCCCTTGGGGTACGGTAACCTTAACCAAACCATCAATGGTGGGAACTTCGATGGCACTACCGAGAATGGCTTCTGTGGGGGTAACGGGAATCTGACAATAGATATTTTCTCCCTGAATTTCAAAAAAGGGATGGCGAGCAACGGTAATCTTTAAATATAAATCGCCGCCGTCAATTCCCTGTCCCTTGAGACGAATGCGCTGTCCGTTGAACATTCCTGGAGGCATGTCTACCTCCAAAGATCTGCCATCTTCTAAGCGGATTTTTCTGCTTCCTCCCCGATAGGCTTCATTCAACCCTAACGTTAGTTTGGCTTCAATATCTCGACGGAGGGCACGAGAACGAACGACTCTTTCTCTTTTGGTAGTACCAGGACGAAAATCTTGATTATCCACGCGCATGCGAGTCCGCTCAGCTGTGTTACCCCTCGCTTTGGCACCGTTACTATTATTCCGCCCAAAGTTGCTAAAACCAGCCTTATCCATGAAGCTTTTACTACTAAGAGACTGATCGTATTGCACCCGCCTAGTTTGGTCAGATAATACTTCGTAAGCTTCGTTAATATCTTTAAACTTCTCTTCAGCAGCTTTATTTCCCAGATTGCGATCTGGATGATACCTAATGGCTAGCGTGCGATAAGCTTTCTTAATTTCACTACTAGAGGCATTTTTGTTCACGCCCAGCATTTCATAATAGTTACGCACTTCCTGCATATCTTAGTTAGTTAGTTTTTAGTTATTAATTATTAATTCTTGATTTAACTTAGAACCATTCATCATCATCGTCGTCCCAATCATTCTCAAAAGAGGCATTACGGGCGGTATTGCGACCATTGTAGCGGTCTTGAGGTGGGTAGCTATCTCGACCACTATCTCGACGGCTTCGACGCGGCTCTTGTCTTGGCGCATAGGGATCAGAGCTGCCGTAAGGGTCATTGTAGGGATCATTATTACCTGGGCGACGCGGCTGGTTATCATAGCTCCTGCCACCACGATCTGGATAATCATCGTATCCCGCAGCAGAACGATTCGGGGGATAATCGTAGCTATCCTTGCGGCTTTCATCGTAGCTAGGACGGCGAGGTTCGTTGCGATATCCACTATAACTATCGCTATATCCCGCAGCAGGACGGCTGGGGGGATAATTATAACCGCCGCCACGGTTGTCATAATAATCTGGCTGACGAGGATCGTAGGAATAATCTTCAATATATTTATCGTCATCATCCCCGAGAAAAGTCTTCTTAATTGCCCCTAAGAAGTCTTCATCATCATCGTCGTCATATTGCAGTCTAACTTCGCGATTTAATTCGTATAAAGTATCTTGTAAGTCCGCTTCTGAGCGATCTAAACTGCGTTCATCTTCCTGTTCCAGGCTTTTGAGAATTTCTTCACAGAGTACGTCAATGCGACGACGATAGTAGCTAGCAAATTGGCTGCCAAAATCAAGGGTTACTTCTTTTAGTTTGCGCTGTGCCTGATCGGTCAGCGCCTTAGCCCGATTGCGTTTTTCTACTCGCTCTCTACGAGAACGATCTTCCTCGGCGAATTTTTCCGCCTCATCGATCATCCGCTTAATTTCGGTATTGCTGAGGGTTGAAGCTCCTGAAACCGTAATCCCCTGTTCCCTTCCCGTAGTTTTATCCCGAGCAGTCACCTGTAAGATGCCGTTAGCATCAATATCAAAAGACACTTGAACCTGGGGCACTCCTCTTGGTGCAGGGGGTATGCCTGTCAGTTTAAATCTACCAAGAGATTTATTGCCACTAGCCATTTCTCGCTCTCCTTGGAGAGCATGAATTTCGACTACTGTTTGGTTATTTTCTCCTGTCGAGAAGACATCCGAGCGACGCACAGGAATTGTGGTGTTGCGTGGCAGTAGTTTTTTCATCACCCCACCAATAGTTTCTAACCCTAGAGACAGGGGAGTCACATCCAGCAAAAGAATATCTTTGACTTCATTAGTCATAATCCCCGACTGAATTGCCGCCCCAATTGCTACTACCTCATCGGGATTAACATTCTGGCTTGGTTCCAGGTCGATATAGCTACGAACCAAATCCTGCACCATCGGAATACGGGTCGAACCGCCCACTAGCACCACTTCATCAATATCCATTGGTCCCAAGCCAGCATCAGAAATAGCTCGTTTTAAGGGACGGCGGAGGCGACTAACCAGATCACCGCAAAGTTCCTCAAATTTAGCGCGACTTAGCTTGATGTCGATGTGTTTGGGTCCTTCCTCCGTAGCGGTAATAAAAGGGAGATTGATTTCAGTAACGGACAATTTTGAGAGTTCAATCTTGGCTTTTTCTGCTGCTTCCGTCAGTCTTTGTAGCGCCTGGCGATCGCTTTTTCTCAGGTCAACTCCTTCCTGTTTTAAGAATTCCTCAGCTAACCAATTAACAATGCGGCGATCAAAATCATTGCCCCCTAGCTGAGTATCGCCACTGGTGGCTCTAACTTCAAATACACCATCACCAATATCGAGAATCGAAACGTCAAAAGTTCCTCCCCCTAAATCAAAGACCATAATCGTTTGGGGACGACGCTGATCTAGACCGTATGCCAATGCAGCGGCAGTAGGTTCATTAATAATACGAAGTACATCTAATCCTGCAATTCGTCCTGCATCTCTAGTAGCCTGGCGTTGAGAATCGTTAAAATAAGCGGGTACGGTAATTACGGCACCAGTAATGGCTTCTCCGAGGTAGCGTTCGGCTTCTTCCGCTAGTTTGCGTAAAATCATTGCCGACACTTCTTCGGGGGCAAATTCTTTTTTCAGCTTGGGACAGCGAATTTTGATGTTTCCCAGCTCATCACGTTTAATCGTGTAAGGGACTCGTTTTGACTCTGGCTGAAGCTCTGCATACTGTCGACCCACAAACCTTTTAACACCGTAAAAAGTATTTTCTGGATTTAAGACACTTTGTCTTCTGGCAAGCTGTCCGACAACAAGTTCACCGTCTTTATTGAAGCCAACTACAGAGGGGGTAGTTCGCATTCCTTCTGAATTAGCAATTACTATAGGTTTCCCACCTTCCATTACCGCTACTACGGAATTGGTTGTTCCCAAATCGATGCCGACTACTTTTCCCATGGGTGCAATGGTCTCCTAGAATCGTTCCCCAAAATATATATACTACGAGGTTTTAATTTACTTTGGCAGGTTAGAACTATAATATTTTTGATTTATTCTCTCTAGTTTACTTCAAGAAAAACTTAGCGCTAGTTGAGCTGGCAGACTAGACGGCTAACAAGACTCATCAAGCTCAGAACAATTGATCTCTATTTCAGTTTTATTTTACCTATACTTACGATTATGATTTATCTTGATTCTGCCATTGTAGAGGAAGCTCAGATAGCAGTAGCGATGGGTTGGGTTAAAGGAATTACGACTAACCCTACTTTACTAGCTAAAAGTGATCTGTCTCCTGAAGCTTGTCTTCAGCAATTAGCGGCGATCGCCCCAGGGGAACTTTACTATCAACTATGCGCCACAGACTTTAACCGAATGCTGCTCGAAGCACATCAGGCAGCCAAGATTGTGGGCAAAAAGCTCGTCTTAAAAATTCCCGCTACCGAGTTGGGCTTTCGGGTCACGGCTCATTTAGCTCCCGAAATTGCCTGTTCCGTCACCGCCATATACAGTCCCGCCCAAGCAGCGATCGCCGCCGAAGCAGGAGCCAAATATGCGATCGCCTATGTCAATCGAGCTACTAGATTATTGGGAGATGGTTTGACCTTGGTGCAGAAGATGTCCCATGTCTTACGTGACAGTCCAACAGAGATCCTCGCCGCCAGCATTAAATCTCCTGAAGAAGCAGCTGCAACCCTACAGGCAGGAGCCCACCACCTTACTGTCCCGATGAGCATTTTACAGGCAATGACTACTCACGAACTATCAACTAAAACCGTAGCCGAGTTTGCCGCTAACGGAAGTGGCATCTCTATTCTTGAGGAGAAAGAGTAACTATTCTGGCTAACTTATCAAATATTTTGGTTACGCAATCTCCTGTTTTGGCAGAGGTAGCATAAATTCCCTCAATTCGCTCAAAACTATGGGAACTATAGTTCTTGACTAGCTGTGCCAACTTTTCCTGTGGTAGCAGATCAGCTTTATTCAGAGCAATGATAACTCCTCCTCTAGGATTTACCTGAAAAAATAGCTTGAGATGCTGGTTAAGATTTTTAAAGGTATCAGCTCTAGTTAAATCCGCTACAATAATTGAACCACTTGCACCCTTGAGATAGCTTGGGGTAATTGATTTAAACTTGGTATTGCCTTCTAAATCCCACACCAGCAAATTAACCTGGTGAATATCGAGCTCAGTTCTCACCATTACTGATTTACGAGATATTTTTACTCCCACAGTAGTCAGATACTGGTCGCTAAATTTATCTTCTACAAAACGCCGCACCAAGCTGGTTTTTCCAACATTGAAATCTCCTAATAAGCAAATTTTTTTAGTAATTGTTGACATTAAACAAAATTTATGGGGACAGATTCGAGGGAATAAATGGCTCAAAGCCGACATATCGTTTTGACCAGGATGCATGACCAGAAACAACATTTTCTGGCAATAATAAGGATTCACAGTCAGTCACCAGTCTATTCGGCTCAATTCCTCTCGCTACCAAAGCATTTTTGACATTTTGACAGCGTCTTTGACCCAATCTTTGATTTATTTGAGAAGAGCCGATGCCATCACTATGTACAGTTATTCTTAAATGTAGCAGAGGATACTGCTGTAAAAGTTTCTGGGTAGCATTAATTTTACTAAAATTATCGGCAAAATCTAGTTCACTAGAGCCTGAAACAAAATAAATGCGCTGTTTTACTAACGGCAGTTGCTCAACTACATCAAATACTAGCTGTTTGATTCCTGGTATTTGACGAAATGCTTGACTAGTAGTTTGATAAGTAGACTTATCCAAAATCAGCCCAGTGATAGTTAAAGCTGGTGGTTGATAGTCGGTGTTGATCGCTACTCCTGACTGTTGATTAAATAACTTAGTCAATCGTGCAATTTCTCCTGTAACTAAGGTGGGATTGACGGGAACATCTACCGTTACAATTTGATTATCTAGTTGCAGGTTGTGATTAGTGGCAATTTCTTGAGTAATGGCGGTAGCGCGATCGCGAAGATAGCTGCTGGGGACTCTACCTCTAACGGTCAATTTGCCATCTTTGACCTGGGGATCGAGGCGATATACCGATAGTTCAGGTGCTGCGTCTAGTTGAGTTACGGTGTTTTGTTCAATCCGATAGGCAACTTTTGCCCGATGATTGACTATTCCCCAGGGAATAAAGACGAGACTGAGAATAAAGATTAGCAGCCACAGCAATATTGGGGATGAAGCAGACTTTTTCGGAATATCTTTGTTGACTTCAGTCAATTGCTCTAATTTAGCTCTGACTCCCGTCGGCACTTGGGCGGGATCGCCAGCGAAATTTTGAATCGCATCGTCATGTTCGATCACAATTTCACCCAGAACTTGGCGGATCTTAGTAATAAATTGCTTGGTGGGTTCTCCAGAGACTACTACTGCTAAGTAGCAATAGCCCGCTACTTCTAGGGGAATTTTCCAGTCCCCATAATCAATTAAATCCAGTTCCGAACCCGAACTAATACAGTCGTTAGCGAAACTGCGAATCGCTGTTAGCATGCCCGCCAACATGTCGGAATCGAGGTGCTGCTCTCCTGGTAGCTGTATTTCTTGAATTACTAACCCCGAGTCCTTGTCGATTAAAAAGATTGCTCTGACGTGATACCCAACAGACTCTTTAAAAATTAACTCTGCCTCTGACACCCCTTGAATTTTTGCCTGAAACTTGCGTTTAATGCCTTCAGGACTGAGGGTACTTTCTACTTTACGATTGATATCCTGTACCACTTCTACCATGTATTTGGAGATAGTACTGCCGATTACAGGATAGAGGGCGTCAACCATCGCGTCACGTTCTGATTCGATCTGAGCTTTAATTGCTTTGCCCATTTCTGGTCCAAGAACTTGGGGAATTGCCTCTTGATCTAAGCGAATTTGTTCCTTAATCGAGAGGGCAATCTCGGGGGCGATCGCTTTAGCAATTGTTTCGGGATCGAGATGCATCTTTTTGGTGATTGCATCAGGTAAAATTTGAGCGATCGCTGCTGCCATTTTTGGCGAGTCTTCCTTAATGCGATGTTCAATTAGCTGATCGATTACTGGTCTTACCGTTTGAATGACTCCTTCTTTGGACTCATTGAGTTTAAATTGAAGCAATTCAATCATTAGAGGAATCAAGCTATTAACAGCATCAGCTAAATCTTCCGTTGAGGCTTGTTCAGGATTGAGAGCTGTAATTTGCTCGCTAGAATTTACTTGCTCAGTATTTGCGACTTCTGAGGATGTCGGTTCAATAGTCTCAGCGGCTCCTCGATTTAGCGCCGTAATTTCATTCTGGGTATTTGCCTTCTCCGTCAAATCAACTTGTGAAATAGTTGGTTCAACTGTTTGTTGTAAGAAGGCTCTATATTCTACCGCTTCCGCTAGTGTTGGCTGAGCTTCACTCTCAATTTCAACTTCAATTTCGCGAGTATCATCATTAGAATCAATAAAATCTAACTTTTCTGATAAACTTTCCGCTAGATCTTTTAAAGCCCCCTCCTGTTGCTCTCCATCTTCTGGCAAGAGGTCAGAGTCCTCTAGCTCAATCTGCTCTGAAGATAATGTCTGTTGTTCTAATAGCAGATCAATTAGGTCCCCAATTGACTTGCTATCAGGTGAGTTGGAAAAATTTTCGGGATCGGGATTCATGAAAAGTTTCTAAAATTTTTATAGATAATAATTATTACTGTTTCACTTAAAAGCTCTGAGCATCAACTTTTGGCACCAACGATTTTTAGAATTAGAGTCGTCACTAAAATCCTAAATTTTCTTGGTTTAAAAAGCTATAGCGACTTGCCTGTAATTTCACTTATTTCAATTGAACCGTAACCTGTTACTAGAGAATTTTCCAAGTTTTGTTCTGCTTGCTTGAGAATTTGACGACCGTCACTCAAGTCTGTTGGCTCCACTACAATTCCGCCAATATTCATCTTGAAAGGTATTAAAGCTCCATCTGCTTTTTGTAAAGGAGATTCGGTCACTTTCTCTTGCAAATACGCAGCATAATTCCCGACTTCAGCTCCCCTCAACCCCAGTATCAAACTAATAAATCTTTTACGTTCAGTAATACCCAAAAAGCTTCCTGCCGTTACAGCATTTCTTAACCTCTTGGCGATCGCCTTGTACAGTGCATTTTCGCTACCGATGTGGGCAAAACTTCCCTGAGATTTAGCAGGATTGATGGAAATTAGGATGACAACTAAAGAAAGATAGCGTGGGTTTTGAGATTGATTTTGCATCTGCTGCAATAGATGCTCTGTCAGCTTAATCGTAGTATCCTTGGTAAGCACTCCCGTGACCACATCAGAGAGATTGAATGCTTGCAATAACTCTTGTATTGCTGATTGCTGCTCCAGACTGTATTGCTGCTGTTGTAAAGTGTTCTGACCAGCTGCTCTGACTTTAGTTTGTAAGCTGTCGATTTTCTTCCTTTGCTGAGAGTTTTGCCAACGTTGTTTCAAAACCGTGGGTAGGGATAAGAAAAGACTAATCATAATTCCTAATCCCAATGTCGTAATCAGAACAATTGCCAAAGACTGCTCTAATTCCCACACTCCAAAATTGATTGTAACCGTAGCAGCATTTTGCAAGGCAAACAGAACCGCTAGTATTGCCATCACTAGACCGACAATCACCATCAAGACCATAAAGTCAACTTATTAAGAATTGAAAATACAAACCTATCTCATCGTTATCATTTTATCTAGTGATTGACTGCTGGCTAGTAATCATCGCCTGCTGACCCCAAATAGATTGAACATTAAATTTCGGGTTGGCAGCAGCTTACTAATACTTAAGCATTTTAGTTTTGGCATTATAAGTATTTCTCCACCCTATATCTCCCTCAGTCAAATCAACCTGACATTTCTAACTCAACGAGCTGCCAATGAGAAAAACTGGTTACAACTATTTACTGTTTGAAGCTGAAGATATTATGCGCTAGCTATGACTTCATCTAAAGGCTAAAACCCTTTAGTTTGAAGAAACGAGATATAATCTGTTACGTATAGCTATTTAAAAAAGTTAACCTTTTGACACATGAGCAATAATCCTGTCACCAACGCCTTCTTTTTCGGAAGGGCATTAGCAGAAGTTATGAGCGAAAAGCTTGAGGAATCCTTCACTAATGCGATGAGCGACTTTGGTAAATTTGACGCTGAACAAAGAGAGCACTTAAGACAATTTATTGAGGAAGTTCAATTAAGAGCAGAGCAGGCTGCTGGCAATCCCCCCTCTTCTAGCGGCAAGAGCAACAATAACATCAAAACTAGTAATACCTATAGCCCAATTAACATTGATGTTAGCAGTACTAACTCAGACGATCTCCAAACAATGTTGGATCAATTGAGAGCAGAAATCGCCACTTTGAGGGCTGAGTTAAAAAAATATCGCAATTAATCCAAAACATAATTTGGGCTTATTTAAACTCGCCGCATCAGCACCACCCTCTACTTTCGAGTTTTCTCACTACCCAAATTGCAAGGAGTTTAGTGAGGAACACACTGACACTGCTGTTTTTTTAGTCAGTAAGCCGCTACTATTTAGATTAGTTAATCTTTGTTAACTCAAGATCATTTTAATTAATTTTTTGTCATAACCCAGTGTCCCCTGCCTTTTCCCATCAAAATCCAACAGATTACGGGTCAGATAAGTCCGTTCACCCCCAGAATGTTCTGGCAGTTATGCAATCAGAAACTGGCGGCGAAAAAGCTACTCTAGAAGTTTCTGGCAAGTCGTATCGTTGGAATAGACCTAAATATTCTCGCAATCGCCGTCGATTAGACATCTGGGTATTTGCATTTTCTTTCTTGCTCAGCAACTGGTGGGATAAACGCAAATGGACTTATACAGGTGGTTTTACCTCTGAAAAGCAAGCAGCTAGACGCAGATCTCAGGCGATCTGGATTCGAGAAACTTTCTTAGAATTAGGACCGACGTTTATTAAGCTGGGTCAGCTGTTTTCGACCAGGGCAGATCTTTTCCCTATTGAATATGTCGAGGAACTATCAAAGTTACAGGATCGAGTTCCTGCTTTTTCTTATGAGCAGGTAAGGGAAATTATTGAATCAGACTTTTTAAAGCGGATCGATCAGTTGTTTTCCAGTTTTGACCCTATTCCTCTCGCAGCAGCTAGTTTGGGTCAGGTACATCGCGCCCGTCTTCATAGTGGAGAAGACGTAGTTGTCAAGGTACAGCGACCAGGATTAAAGCAGTTATTTACAATTGACTTGGCTATTTTAAGGCAGATTGCTCGCTATTTTCAAAATCATCCTAAGTGGGGAAAAAATCGCGATTGGATGGGAATTTACGACGAATGTTGCCGAATTTTATGGGAAGAAACAGACTATCTACTTGAAGGACGGAATGCGGATACTTTTCGCCGTAACTTTAAAAACGAAGATTGGGTATGTGTACCAAAAGTGTATTGGAAGTATGCTTCTCCTAAAGTGCTAACTCTAGAGTACCTGCCTGGAATTAAAATTAGTCATTATGAAGCGATTGAAGCTGCTGGTTTAGACCGTAAAGTTTTAGCAAGGCTGGGAGCCAAAGCCTATTTGCAACAAATTCTTAACGGGGGATTTTTCCATGCTGATCCTCACCCAGGAAACATTGCGGTTAATACTGATGGTGCTTTAATTTTTTATGACTTTGGCATGATGGGTCAAATTGAAAGCAACATCCGAGAAGGCTTGATGGACACCTTAGTTGGGGTAGCACAAAAAAACTCAGATAAGGTAGTTAACTCTTTGATTAACTTGGGGGCATTAGTGCCGACGGGAGACATGACTTCAGTAAGGCGTTCAATTCAGTTTATGCTTGATAACTTTATGGATAAGCCGTTTGAAGAACAGTCTGTAGATGCCATCAGCGAAGACCTCTACGAGATTGCTTACGGTCAACCGTTTCGGTTTCCTGCTACCTTTACCTTTGTCATGCGTGCTTTTTCGACCCTCGAAGGCGTCGGCAAAGGTCTCGATCCTGAATTTAACTTTATGGAAGTCGCTCAACCCTATGCAATGCAGCTTATGACTGATACTAATAATTCCAATGGTAATACTATTTTTGATGAAATAGGAAGACAGGCAGCACAGGTAGGCACAGCTGCTTTAGGATTACCTGGACGAATCGACGATACAATAGATAAATTAGAAAGAGGAGATCTTAGAGTACGAGTTCGTTCCTTAGAATCGGAACGAGTAATGCGTCGCTTAAGTGCAATTCAGTTAGGGACAAACTATACTGTATTATTTAGTGCGTTATTGATTTGTGCCACTCTCCTTTTGGTAAGTGGATTCAAGATCTTCGCAGCGATCGCCGCTGTGATTGCGGTAGTGCCTGGATGGGCATTACTAAGATTATTAAAGCGTCTTGATCGCATTGATCGTATGTTTTAAAAAGATATCAAGCTGCCAGTACTTAGTAGTTGACTATATCTTTGATTTTTATCAGTTTACAGACTAACTGTTTATGAAGCGTCAATTTATAGGTCTTACGGATACAGGGGTTGTCAGAACAGCAAACCAAGATAATTACTGTGTTGACGACGCGTTAGGGCGTTTTTTTATTGTAGCCGATGGTATGGGCGGACACGCTGGAGGACAAGAAGCCAGTAAGATTGCTACCGAAGTTATTTATGCCTATTTGCAAGAGCATTGGGAATCGCCACTGGCATCAGAAATTTTGCTGAGAGAAGCAGTAGAGAAAGCCAATTTGGGCATTATTGAGGATCAGCACACTCATCCAGAACGGCGTGATATGGGTACTACGGTAGTGGTGCTAATTTTCCGCGATGAACAGCCTTTATGTGCCCATGTAGGAGATTCTCGTTTATATCGTTTGCGAGGCTCTAGCTTGGAGCAGATTACAGATGATCATACCTGGGTAGGAATGGCTCTCAAGAAAGGAGAAATCAATGCTGAACAGGCTAAATTTCATCCCTGGAGGCACGTTTTATCTCAATGTCTAGGAAGAGAAGATCTTCAACATATTGATATTCAAGAATTTGAAGTGCAATCGGGCGATCGCTTGCTGATTTGTAGCGATGGCTTGACAGAAGAAGTGACCGATGAACAAATCGAAACTGCATTGACTAACTTAAAATCCTGTCAAGAAACTGCCCAAGAGCTAATTGATGCGGCAAAAGCAGCAGGAGGCTCTGATAATATTACAGTGGTGATTGTCGAACAAGAATAACTACTTCCATTGCGGTCAAGCGATCGCTAACCCTATTACATGCTGGCTGAAATTAAAGATATTACTGAAAAATTTGTCCCACGATTAGTTGAAATTCGCCGTCATCTCCATGCTCACCCTGAATTGAGTGGAGAGGAGCATCAAACTTCGGCTTATATTGCTGGAGTATTGTCCTCTTGCGGTTTAAGCGTTAAGGAAGCTGTAGGGAAAACAGGAATTGTTGGAGAATTGATGGGTTCAGGGAATGATCGTCGCATTTTGGCGATTCGGACTGATATGGATGCCCTGCCGATTCAAGAGCGTCTCAAGCTAGATTTTACTTCTGCCAACCCTGGTGTAATGCATGCTTGTGGTCATGATGTCCATTCCACCCTTGGCATGGGAACGGCAATGGTATTATCTCGATTGTCAGACAATCTACCTGGCAACGTCCGTTTCTTATTTCAGCCTGCGGAAGAAATTGCTCAAGGAGCGAGATGGATGGTTAAAGATGGCGCGATGGAGGGAGTCAATGCAATTTATGGGGTTCATGTCTTTCCTTCCATACCTGCTCGTAGAATTGGGATTCGTTATGGGGCTTTGACTTCGGCGGCAGATGAATTAGAAATTGTGATCGAGGGAGAATCGGGACATGGTGCCCGACCGCATCAGGCGATCGATGCAATTTGGATTGCTTCTCAGGTGATAACCAGTCTTCAGCAGGCAATTAGTCGTACTCAAAATCCCTTACATCCTATTGTTTTGTCTATTGGCAAGATAGAAGGAGGAAGAGCCCATAACGTAATTGCAGATCGGGTTCAAATGATGGGGACAGTGCGCTCCCTTCACCCCGAAAGTCATGCTAACTTACCTCAGTGGATCACAAATGTTGTTGAGGGAGTCTGTCAAACCTATGGTGCAAAGTGTCAGGTTGATTATCGGCGAGGAGTTCCTTCGGTACATAACGACCAGACCCTGACTCAAATTATTGAATCAGCCACTCGTGAAGCCTGGGGCGATGATAGTGTTCAGATCTTACCTGAACCATCTCTTGGTGCAGAGGATTTTTCCGTTTATTTGGATCGTGTTCCTGGCTGTATGTTTCGTCTCGGAGTTGGACACTCAGATAAGCCTAATTATCCACTGCACCATCCTCTGTTTGAAGTTGATGAGGATGCAATTTTAACTGGAGTCGTCACGATGGCATATGCTGCCTACAAGTACTGGCAAGAAGCAGTTTGAAAATCTTTAAGACAAACCTAAAACGGAAAAGGATTAATCAGGACTCAAGATAAAATCGAAAAACTTAAGTAATCTAGCAATTGATTTTTTCCCTGATGGTTATATTAGTTTGTATTGATGCTTCAAAAGCAGTTAGAACATGAGAGTATTTGACTAACAAAGTGTGAAAATTACCTCCATCTAGATTTAAAGTGTGATCGCTTTGTAGAGTAACTGCCATTTACACTGAACAGACTAATACCAAAGTACTGATCAGAGTGATTTCCTTAAAATACATTAATCAATCTATCAAAATATTCAAATCCAAAATCTTGATGCCAAAAACTATTTTTTAGATTATTAACGATTAAACAACTTAAAGTAATAATTCAAAGAGCAAAAAATAACTTTAAATCACCTATATTTAATAAATCTTACTCTATATCTTCTAAATAGAGGCAATTCAGAAATCTTTATGGAGATGAATTGATTGCATAATCACGAATCAAAATGCCTGGAACACTTGAAGAGTTTGTTGGAGGAGTCTTGTTTTCCTTTAAATTTGATTAGACCTTTGGCATCAATATTTTCCAGGTTATTTGGCAATGGAAACAATTTCTTATTTCTGGGCTTTTGGCTCGTCCTCAAGCAGTATTCTTCATTACTGCCAAAGATTGACTAGTAGCCAATCTCTGTAAACCAGTAAAATACTTAGTAATAACATTAGCAAACACAGTAGTCAAAGGAGAGAAAGAATCTTAGTTTCCATGAATTAATGGTCTAAGGTTTGGTCAAATCATACTTTTCTATTACTTAACTATTAGTGTTTATACTGTTGACAAAATGGTAAATAACGAATATCTAGTCTAAATCAGTTAAGATCAATGAACATTCATATTCTCAGAAACAACGCAGTTAAAACTAAAGATAGTTTGCTGGGTAAAATTCGTAATACAAAGCAAAATCTAAACTACTTAAAGGACTTAGAGTCCTGGGGGAGTTTAGAAATTATCAGTGCCAGTGATTCCTATATTGAATATGCGTTGATTTAAGCTGAAAATTTCGTGATTTTCTGACAGTAAATTGTGAAGCTGCTTTTGATTTATCAGAGGTAGCTTTTTTAAGCGATGTTGCTGATTGATCAAAATAAATTACGTGATGATTGATCAATTAAATCAAATTTATTTTTCAGCTTGTCTAATTGTCATAGCTTAATGATTTTCTTGATGCTACATATCTTTTGGTGCGTCAAAGCAGATGTATTAATGAATATTAAATTAAGCTCAGGCACATTTCTACTTAATATGGATTAAAAATTTGAATCTACCAATGTTGAGTTAAAGAGAATTGAGCAGACTAAAATAATCAGCTAATTTGGTTTGCTCTTTGACTTGATGCTTTTTTGCATGACAATATGTAAGTTAAGACTGACTACTGAAAGTGATGAAGCAAGAAACATGGAGAATTAAATCATAATTGATCAATAATCTAGTACACAACTTCTCTTCTTCGGCTCATTCTTTTCTGTCTATGACTTTTTTAATCCATAACTCATAATGTCATCAAGCAAAATTCACAAATACAATATTCCTTTAGACAAAATTCGCTACAACGAACAAGGATTGATACCCGCGATCGCTCAAGACTATTTGGATGGGACAGTCTTGATGATGGCTTGGATGAACTTAGAGTCCTTGCAAAAAACCCTCAACACTGGCGAAGTTTGGTATTGGAGTCGGTCTCGTGACGAACTATGGCACAAGGGTGCTACCTCGGGTCATATTCAGAAAGTGCGATCGCTACGCTACGATTGTGATAGTGATGCATTGTTAATAACTATTGAGCAGATTGGGGATATTGCTTGTCACACTGGCGAACGTAGTTGCTTTCACCAAATAGATGATTCTAAAGTACCGCCCCCTGCCGATACACTATCGGAAGTTTACCGAGTTATATGCGATCGCCTAGCTCATCCTAGTGACGAGTCCTACACTTGTAAGCTAATAGCTGGAGGTGATAACAAAATCCTCAAGAAAATTGGCGAAGAATCAGCCGAAGTGGTAATGGCTTGTAAAGATGATCGACCAGATGAAATTGCATCTGAGGTGGCTGATTTGCTGTACCACACTTTAGTTGCTCTGGCATATCACAAGGTGGATATACGTGATGTCTATCGACAACTTCAGTCTAGAAGATAATCTGACCCAGGCACAGCGCGAACGGAAGAAGCCGAGGAATGAACAACGCAGCCATTAGCCCAATTGCTTACTCTCGGTACTTGTGTCAAATAATATTTTAACTTCATGGATTCAAATATACTTTGATTCTCCGATATATGCTGAGACTCTGTTGGTTCTATTCTAGTCGCTTTTTGGAGGTGCTTTACGAATTTCAGAATAAAAAGAAGTTTGTCGCTTGCCATCACTATATTTAACTATAGTGGTGCGCATTTTAAAATTATCGCTAGCAAACCACTGACGTTCTTCGGCATACATTTCATCTGTTTCAATCACAAGAGTCAGGGCTTCATCTTCCCCCAGCATATAGTGTCCATACACTTTGGGGTCTTGAGGTCTAATTAGAGTTCCTGTGGTATTGCTTTCGCTATTGCTAACTAAAACTATAGTTGCTGAACCTACTTGTTTCTTCTTGCCCCAATCTACTGCATTATCCCAACTTTGAACTGTTCCTCCCTCAATCAAACTTGAATCTAGGTTATGTTTGCGGCATAGTTCTATTGCCCGCGAATCATCAGGTAAAATCAATTCAATGGTAATATCAGCCTTGCTGCTGACGGCTGTATTTTCATCTAAAAAATAGTTTGTGCGTTGACTAAACCAGCTCCCTGCACTTAGATTTAGGAATTTTTGTAGATTCATGCTTATAAGAATTTGCTAATTTATTAAAATTGTCACAAGTTATCTAGTAACGGTTGTTTAGACAGAGATTGAGAGCGAAAAACTCAACAATTTAGTTTTTCCCATTGCTAATGTCATGACGTCAATGACTATATTTCACTCCTGAGGTTGGAATAGTAAGAATAGACTCACACAGCAGCATACCGTTTGACATAAAATGATTAAGTTTAGTTTTGAAAATTGTCTTCATAAACAACTTCATCACAAATCGATAATAATGCCAAAAATCCTTGGTCGCTTCCACTAAGTTCTTGCAGTAAGTACATCTTGCTTCCAGTGAACATTGAAAGCCATATCCCCATCTACTCCCTCTAACTAATTAACAGGAGCAAAATTCAGCGCCAACTTCATACATTAGATAGCTTAAACCTCTGTCGTGTGATTTTCGCTCTAAAAATTGCTGCCTTTACCTAATTGAACATATCTTGGTTTTCTTAGCAACATTGACCCTCTTCAAAAATATTAAATATTATATGTATAGCCAGCAAAACTACCTAACTTCTGTTCTTAATTTACCTTCCCTAGAACTGACTCTTGACATTTTGCTCAATCGCCAGGAAAAAGATTGGGGGTGTTTCCAAGTAGTCAAAGAAGGAGAATTTTATGCCCTATACATTCCCACTCTAGATAGCTTAAAACTTTATAAGAATCCTAAAAGCGAAAACTATAAAGGATATTGGCGCAGCCCCTTGGAGGGAAATCTGCCCAATGTCAAAAACAGAGATGAAAAACCTGATATTTTTCTGCGTAATCGTAGCAAGCAAGTAGCAAAAAAAACCAAAAATTCCCAGACTATTAAGCTAAAACAGCGTATTATCGACATTAAATATCGCTATAATCCTTCGTTAGAAATGTATCGCTTAAACCAGATGATTGCCAAGCGATTGCGCGATCGTATTGACAGTGCTGTTACGTTCTCTCCTGGGGAGGAAATCAAGCCTTTGGTTTTAGCAACAGAAGTAGAAGATTAACTTCGTTTATCAGTTCTTACTTTAGCTTTTAACTGTTAGAATGCTTTGGTTTGATATCTTCAGCATAATCCAACTTAATAAATCCAGAGGCTTATGATAGAGGCAAAAATTGGCATCATCGGTGGTAGTGGTTTGTACCAGATGGATGCTCTCAAAAATATCCAAGAAGTAGAGTTGTCGACACCCTTTGGTAGTCCTTCAGATGCATTTATCATTGGTCAACTTGAGGAAGTAACCGTAGCTTTTCTCGCTCGTCATGGACGAAATCATCATCTTCTCCCCTCAGAATTGCCTTTTCTCGCTAATATTCACGGGATGAAACAGTTAGGAGTAGAGTATATTATTTCTGCCTCTGCCGTAGGGTCACTTAAAGAAACTGTAAAACCTTTGGACATGGTAATTCCTGATCAATTTATTGATCGCACCAAAAATCGTGTATCGACCTTCTTTGGTAGCGGAATTGTTGCTCACATTGCCTTTGGAGATCCTGTCTGTCCTAATTTGGCAGATGTTTTGGCAGTGGCAGTGGCATCATTAGATCTTGCTGAGGTTGATTTACACCGTAGTGGAACTTATGTTTGTATGGAAGGTCCAGCCTTTTCAACAAAAGCAGAGTCTAATTTATATCGTAGCTGGGGTGCATCTGTGATTGGCATGACCAATTTACCAGAGGCAAAATTAGCTAGGGAAGCAGAAATTGCCTACGCCACTCTTGCCCTAGTTACTGATTATGACTGCTGGCATCCAGAACACGATAACGTTACCGTGGAAATGGTGATCGGTAATCTACAGAGGAATGCCGTTAATGCTCAAGAAGTAATCAAAGCTGCGGTCAGAAAATTGAGCGCGAATCCGCCACAGTCTTCAGCCCATTCAGCACTTAAATATTCACTCCTAACCCCTCCTGACAAGATTTCTGACACGTCTAGAGAAAAGCTTAAATTGCTGATTGATAAGTATGTTTAGTTACATCCGTACTAATTAAATCGATTTTCTGAGAGTGAATTTTTGTCCTACTGAGCTTCAATTTAGAGCTTCAAAATTTATTTTTTCTTTCCTTCTCCCCAGGATGCGTTAGAAATGCAAGATGTAATAAGTAATTCTTATGCTTTACATTACTAAAAACAATTAAACATACCTTGATAAAGTACAAATACTTAGCTAATATAAGTCTATAGACAAGTGAAACACATTATTTTTATCTCGTTTCCAGTCTTGTTCTTGTATAGAACCTCGACAATTAAATATTCAAGCAATCATAAAACATATGACAACTACTTTACAACAGCGCGAAACTCGCGGTGCTTGGGAGAACTTCTGTCAGTGGATTACAAGCACAAACAACCGCATCTATGTTGGTTGGTTCGG
>JBCDEP010000227.1:0-7483 GCA_039179675.1 Cyanobacteria bacterium P01_G01_bin.67 | reverse complement strand
GGAATCGTAGAAATAGAATTTAGCCATCAGGGAAATAAAAAGAAAATTGATTCATGACACCAATGAGTTGATGAAAACCAAGTATTAAAGAACGGTTGGGGAAAATGTCTAACCAAGGAACAATCATCCAAAACAAAATAGTTGGTTGGATAATTAAACGAAGATTGTTCAAAGTAGTCTTCCATCCTTCTTTATTCGACCACTGTTGATGAAGAGAAAAATCAGAAACAGATTCTTGAGATACAAGATTAGAATTAGATAAAGCCGAAGATTTGTTTAGATTACTAAAAACTTGGGAATAGGAACTAATCATCCAGTAAGCCGAAAAAATAATTTCCCACCACTTATTGATTTCTTGAAAATCAGTAAATCTATAATTAGTCCATCCTAGTTCCTGTTTGCATTGTCTAAATCCGTATTCAACCCAGGTTCTTAACCCATATAGGTTGCCTAAAGTTTTCTTCATTTTGCTTCTAGTTTCTTGAAGATTAGTCATGATAAAAGAAGTCGAATTCTCTGGCATAGTTTCAGTATCAGTAGTGACTTCCCAATAAGTACATGCAGACAAGTCCTTTGTTTTATTTCGTTTTCCATAAATTATTTCTCTGATGTACCTAGTTTCAGATTTTTGATCGCTAAAGATTCGCTTGAATTTACACTATTTTTCCAACACTTCCTAAGTATTGTCTGGCTACATAATTTGTTTTCTTACCTTTCTTTCTATCTCCTGTTTCATCAATGATTACTGTGATTTTTTGTTCTTTTAAGGCTTCTAGAGTTAAGGTTAATCTTCTTTCTTTTAATTCTGTTACTGACCAAGGTGAATTGGCTAGAAAATGATGTAATGACTGGGTTGAAGATATTCCCACTACTTTGGCTATTACATGCGGCTAAAGCCTTTGTGGTAATGATTTTCTTTTAATTGGTGAGATGATTCCTTGATGTAAATACTTAAAACATTCATAACTTCTCACATCAGAAAACAAGTCTTTATAAAGATCGCAATATCGATCTATGATAGAAACTGTTGGTCGAGCATCACGTTTCAAATGTTTGAGAATCTGTAACTCTACATCCATTACCCTATCTGCTTCACAGCCACTCTAGAACTTTTTCTATTGTAGTTCAATTCTCGGAGTCTGACAGAAGAGGGGTGGTTCCTTCTTCAACAGCAAACTTGGCTTGTTAAGTGAGACGAAAATTTGCTAAATGAGCTGAAAAAGTATCTTAAAAGATTCATCAAGATGAATATTAATTTAATTTCTGGTGGTAAAAATATCTTATCTTTATTTGAGCGTCCAATTGGCGCATTTTTTTTAGTGGGTCAGGTATTAACTCATCTTTTGCGTGGTGAATTAAACCATCGTTTGACAGTTGAGCAAATGGAATCGGTCGGACCAAAATCTTTACCTATCTCACTAATTACAGCGATCTCCGTAGGCATGGTATTCACCATTCAAGTATCCAAAGAATTTCTCGATTTTGGTGCAATACAAACCATTGGCGGCATCTTAGCTTTGGCTTTAAGTCGAGAACTAACTCCCGTTTTAACCGCAGTAGTTGTGGCAGGAAGAGTTGGTTCCGCGTTTGCCGCTGAAATTGCTACTATGAAGGTAACAGAACAAATTGATGCTCTTTATGTTTTAAAAACTGACCCTGTTAATTACTTAGTTGTTCCCCGTGTTGTTGCCTGCTGCTTAATGTTGCCAATGTTAAACATGCTGGCATTTGTCGCAGGTATGGTTAGCGGACTAATCGTTGCCGAAAATTTATACGATATTTCCCAGTCAACTTTTCTTAATTCTGCTCAGAATTTTTTGGAAATTTGGGATTTGGTTTGTTCGACAATTAAATCTCTGGTTTTTGGGGGAATTATTGCCATCATTGGCTGCAATTGGGGCTTAACTACTAGAGGAGGGGCTAAAGATGTGGGTGAGTCAACTACCTCCGCAGTTGTCATTGCTTTAATTCTAATTTTTGTTACCAATTTCTTTTTGTCGTGGATTATGTTTCAAAGTGCGGGTAGCAAGCTTGGTGGTTAATGATTGGGGCAATAGGGTGAATTAGCTGCCCGATTTTTGCTAGCTAAAGAGTTTGAAAAGCCTAACAAGTAAAAAAATATACCAAAAGTGGGATGTCAAGGAAAATTGTAATTATTAACAATGAAAAGTGTGAAGCTTAAAAGTAATTTTCTGGACTTTAGATCTTAGGTAATCCTGCTATTTTTCGATTTTATTAAAGACCAGGTGATTTTATCAATATTGATCTTTTATGAATAAGTTACTCAGCCCATATACTATTTCTCGCCTGTATTAAAATTGAATTAAATCATAAGATAAATAAAATTAGATTCATTTAATTGGAGGCATTAGGTTTTTTAATATTCATGTTTGGTTATTTATAAATAATAGTTAAATAGTTCTTAAAAAGCGTAATTTAATTCGAGTTTTAAATCTGTATCATGCAAAACAAGCAATTAAAAAATATTCCTCAGCTCCTCAGCTATTCTCTGACATTATTTCTGGTTTTGGGTGGATTGAGCCATCAAAAATCAGCTTGGGCAAAGAATAGAACTTCAACTATTATCACTCAGAATTCGGTAAAGATAGTTGCCAGAAGCGCACAACAAAGTACGCTTTATCTCAATAATGATCGCACTTATTCTTATAATTTAATCGCTCAAGAAAGAGGAACAATTAATAATGTAACTATTCCTCAAGGTGCAACCATAGTCGGTAAATATGTTCCCGCTGAAGGAGGATTACGATATATTGCTGAAGCAGTAACCTATGATGGCTATAGCTATAGCATTAACGCAGCTTCAGGAATTATTAAAGATGTTAAAGACCCCCGAGATACTTCCGCTGGAGCGATCGCCACTGATGCGGGGATTGGTGCTGCTGGAGGAACTATTTTGGGTGAGGTATTTGGGGGTGCTGGTGTAGGCGAAATTGTTGGTGGTGCAGCGGCTGGTGCAGCAGTAGGTAATCTTACCGCTGACAGAGTGGTAGTAATCGAACCCGACTCGGTGATCGCACTTTATTAATCTGAGCAACTAAATCTGAGCATCGCTAATCTTTAAACTCAATCCCTCAATTACTAGCCCTAGATTTAATTTATCATTGCCATCAAATCAATTCTGGTTGTGATTACTATTTGATAGTGATGCGATCGCCAATTTTTCTATGCCTAATTTTCTATGCCTAAAATTTAAAGCTTCATAACTGACAAGTAGTTAATCTCCTCACTGCAATCTGCCAATCCTGATACATTAAGCAGTCATGAAAGCAATAAAATATATAGTATCCCGAGAGTTTAAATCATCTTGCTTCCTAAAAAACTTACCTCAAGCCATTTGGAACTATTAGGATCGATGAGAGAATAAAAATTCTGTAATTAATCTGCATGTATAGAGGAGAACTATTAAATGTTAGAAGCATATAGAAAGCAGGCAGCAGCGAGAGCAGCATTAGGCATTCCTGCTTTACCCTTGACGGCGCAACAAACTTCAGAATTATGCGAAATTCTAAAAAATCCTCCTGAAGCTGACAAAGCTGAACTAATGTCACTTCTGGTCGATAGAGTTCCTCCTGGTGTAGATGATGCAGCCTACGTCAAGGCTGGTTTTTTGACTGCTGTGGCAAAAGGTGAGATTAAATGTCCTGTAATTTCAGCTCAAGGTGCCGTAGATCTACTGGGAACTATGATGGGCGGTTATAACGTCCAGTCCTTAATCGATCTCCTAAATTCACCCGAACCAGCGATCGCTTCTGAAGCTGCTGCGGCATTAAGCAAAACTCTGTTAGTGTTTGACGCTTTTAATGATGTCTTCGGACTTGCCGATACCAACCCCTATGCCAAGCAGGTGATTGATTCCTGGGCAAATGCAGAATGGTTTATTAACCGTCCTAAACCAGCGGAAGCCATTACTGTAACAGTATTTAAAGTGCCTGGAGAAACTAATACTGACGATCTCTCTCCTGCACCCCACGCGACAACTCGCCCCGATATTCCGCTGCATGCTTTGGCGATGCTAGAGTCCAAAATGCCCGATGGTTTAGACACTATCGCCCAACTAAAAGAAAAAGGTCATCCCGTAGCTTACGTTGGCGATGTAGTAGGCACTGGTTCATCCCGTAAATCAGCAATTAACTCGGTCTTATGGCATATAGGGGCTGAAATTCCCTTTGTTCCCAATAAGAAAGCAGGTGGCTATATCTTAGGTAACAAAATTGCTCCTATTTTCTTTAATACAGCAGAAGACTCTGGGGCATTACCAATAGAATGTGATGTATCACAAATGAACATGGGGGACGTGATTACCATTCATCCCTACAAAGGTGAAATTACTAGCGAAACTGGTGCAGTTATTTCTCGCTTTACTCTCAAACCCGAGACCATTATCGATGAAGTTCGCGCAGGAGGCAGAATTCCCTTACTTATTGGTCGGGCATTGACTGACAAAACTAGAGAAGCATTAGGCTTAGATACCTCAGAAGTATTTACTCGCCCTTCCCTCCCTGAAGATACTGGCAAAGGCTTTACTCTGGCACAAAAAATGGTTGGGAAAGCTTGTTGTTTACCAGGAGTTCGACCTGGTACTTCCTGTGAACCAATTATGACCACCGTGGGTTCTCAAGATACCACTGGTCCTATGACCAGAGATGAATTAAAAGAGCTGGCATGCCTCGGTTTTAATGCCGATTTGACCCTACAAACTTTCTGTCACACCGCAGCCTATCCTAAACCTGTCGATATTAATACTCATAAAAATCTTCCAGATTTCTTCTCTACCCGTGGTGGTGTAGCATTACGCCCAGGAGACGGTATTATCCATTCCTGGTTGAACAGAATGTTATTACCCGACACCGTTGGTACTGGTGGAGACTCTCATACCCGTTTTCCTCTCGGTATTTCTTTTCCTGCTGGTTCTGGTTTAGTGGCATTTGCCGCCGCTTTAGGAGTTATGCCCTTGGATATGCCAGAATCGGTTTTAGTTCGCTTTACAGGAGAACTACAGCCAGGGGTAACTCTACGGGATATTGTGAACGCTATTCCTTGGGTAGCGATCCAGCAAGGTAAACTTACTGTAGCCAAAGAAAACAAGATCAATCTCTTTAACGGACGAGTCATGGAAATGGAAGGCTTGCCCGATCTTAAAGTAGAACAGGCTTTTGAGCTTACGGATGCCACCGCTGAACGTTCTTGTTCAGGCAGTACCATCAAACTCAGTGAAGCAACTGTTGCTGAATACTTACGTTCCAATGTGGCGTTGCTAAAAAACATGGTGGCACGAGGCTATGGTGATGCTAGAACTATTATGCGCCGTGTAGCCAAAATGGAACAGTGGTTGGCTAACCCCGAGTTGATGTCAGCGGATGAAGATGCGGAATATGCCGACACTATTGAGGTGAATCTAAATGAAATAACTGAACCTATCGTCGCGGCACCCAACGACCCTGATAACGTTAAGCTGATGTCAGAATGTGCTGGAGACAAGGTAGACGAGGTCTTTATCGGTTCTTGCATGACTAATATCGGTCACTATCGCGCTGCGGCGAAAATTTTAGAGGGTGCAGGCGTAGTCAAAGGTAGACTTTGGATCTGTCCTCCTACTCGCATGGATGAAAAGCAACTTCGTGAAGAAGGCGTCTACGGCGTCTTTGCTGCCGCTGGCGCACGGACAGAAATGCCTGGCTGTTCCTTGTGTATGGGTAATCAAGCTCGCGTAGAAGATAATGCCACCGTCTTTTCTACTTCCACCCGTAACTTTAACAACCGCATGGGTAAAGGGGCGCAGGTTTACCTTGGTTCTGCCGAACTTGCTGCTGTCTGTGCTTTGTTGGGTAAAATTCCCACAGTTGATGAGTATATGGCAATTGTCAAAGAGAAAATTACTCCCTTTGAAGGTGATTTGTATCGTTACCTCAACTTCGATCAGATTGAAAATTTTGAAGATGAGGGTCGAGTGATTCCATTAGAAGAGATGCCTAAGATTGAGGATATTTTGGGAATGCCTGTTTAACCTCTCCCCAGCCCCTCTCCTACGAGGAGAGGGGAGAAAGACAATTTACAAAATCATTTGATTTTAAAAAAATAGTCTATCTTTCATAGCCTAATTTAAATCACACAAAATCTATCTACTTCATGACATCTTTAATGTATAACAACAGTCTGAAGAGATAGTCCTACCATGCTTTGTGATGAGATATACGTCAAAAACCATTTTAGAGAAACTGAACAGCTTGTAAGAGAAATTTCGTCGAAAGAAATTGCCTCTTGGATGCTCAATCAAGGATATTTCGCAGAACAACAAATATTGCCTCCCTCTTTCCAAGTTACTGACTTTACTCTTCAAGATGAACCATATAAGAGAAATATATCTAAATTAACCAGAAGACATTTAGTTAATATTTCATATCCAAAAACTGAACTTACTTCTAGAATATTTGGTATTCAACATCCTTATAACTATCATGATATTGTTTTTTACATCCAGGAAAACTGGGATACTGTACTCGATCATCTTTTCCATAAGGACAACAAAATATATTCGTATAGCTTTCCCATTGCCATCACTAAAAAGAATAAACATGGGCTAAGTAACTTACGTACGGGAAGAATGATATATGAATGGTTAACGATGGCGGAAAGAGATCTAATTTTAGATGCAAAACACTATCAATTTATTGCTCGCACTGATATTAGCAATTTTTATTCGTCCATATATACCCATAGTATTGCTTGGGCATTGCATAGTAGAGAAAAAGCGAGAACAGATGGCGAATGCAATCTTTTCGGCAATAAGCTAGATAAGCTTGTGCAATATGCTAATGAAGGTAAGACCAATGGAATTCCGATCGGTTCGGTATTAAGCGACTTAATAGCAGAGATTATTTTATCAAGTATCGATCTTAATACATCAAAGGAATTAGATAATATTGATTTTTTAGCAGTTAGATTCAAAGATGATTATAGGTTTCTTTGTAAATCAAAAGCTGATGCCAAAAGGGTATTGAAAGTATTGTCTAAAAACCTTGCATTCTATAATCTTTCAATTAACGAAAATAAGACCTCTATTCAAAAACTACCAGATGGTCTTTATAGAAAGCATGACAGGCAATATTTCCCTCACAGCCTGAAAAACAATCAAGAAATAACTTTCAAATGTTTTGAACATACGCTACTAATTACTCTGGACATTCATCGCAACAATCCTGGCACTAGTATTTTAGAAAAATTTATTTCAGAATGTTTTATTAAAGAATATTCGACAAATAAGAAAACACTGAAAATTGTTTTTTCAGATAATAGTAAAGAAAAAATCAGACAAGTAAAACAGGTGATTAGCTTACTTTTTCTAGTTAAAAGAGAATCAGCAAAGCTATTATGTCATGTCTTATCTGTTACAGAGCAACTGTATATTGATTATGGGAGGTACTATAAAGATTTAAAACGATATTTAATAGATACTATTAAAAAT